>CAZCTU010000100.1:0-6023 GCA_964501495.1 uncultured Ramlibacter sp. | reverse complement strand
CCCTGGCCGGTGCAGATGCTCTGGTCCAGCCTCACCGTCGCCGGCTTCGGCTGGTCCTGCCTCATCCTGCTCCTGGCGGCCGACCGCCGCGACGGCGCCCTGGTGGCCCTGATGGCCCCGGTGTTCCTGATCGTCGGCGGTGTCACCTACGGTCTCAAGCAATGGCTGGCGACCACCCGTCCGGCCGGCTCGGACATCGGCACCGTGCTGGCGGTGGTGGGCGAGCGGATCCAGGGCATCGGCTCCACGCCCTCGGGGCACGCCCTGGCGGCGGCGGCCACCGCGGCGCTCCTCGTGTTCTGGTTCGCGTCGGCCCCGCGGCTGCGGTCGGCCTGCTGGGCCATCGGCCTGTTGGGCGTCGCGGTTGCGGTGTCGCGGGTGATGGTCGGGGCGCACTGGCCCTCGGACGTGCTCCTGGGCATGGCGGTGGGCCTGGGTACGGTGATGGCGGTCCTGGCGCTGATGGTCATGGGCCCCTTCGCCGCGCTGTGGCTGACGCTGGCCCGTGCCAGCGCCACGACGCGTGGCCAGCGCCGTGTGGCCGGGGTCGAGGTCGTGGCGGTGCTGGGCCTCCTGGCCACGCCCACCGGCTACCCCCTGGGCTGGCCGATGGAAGTCGCGCTGGTGGTCCTGGGCCTGGGCAGCGCCTTCATGCGCTGGCGCCGGGCCCGCCCTGAACAGGATGCGGGCGGGGACGTCACCGCGCCCGATGAGGCGGCCGAGGGCTCGCCGGACGCTTCGGCCCACCGCCTGGGGCCGGGCCGCGGATGAAGAAGCTGCTGCGCGCAGTCCTGGGCCTGGCGGTGCTGGGCCTCACCTGGTGGTGGCTGCTGCGCCACGCCGATCTGGGCTCGCTCATCGGCCGCATGGCTGAACTGCCCGCCTGGGTCTGGGCCCTGGCCGGTGCCGGCCTGCTCGGGGGCCACGGGGTCCGCGCTCTTCGCCTGCGGCAGGAATGGCGCAGCCGGGGCGACCCGGGCCTGCTGGCCTGCCTGCGGATGGTCCTCCTGCACAACGCCGCCGTGCTGCTGATGCCGCTGCGGGCCGGGGAGGGCGCCTACCTGTGGATGGTGACCCGGCAATGGAACGTGGGCTGGGCCGCTGCGGCCGCCAGCCTCCTGCGCTGGCGCCTGCAGGACCTGCTGGTGCTGGGGTGCTGGTCGGTGCTGCTGCTCCTGCCCTGGAGCCTGCCCGGTCGCATCCTGATGCTCGCCGCGCTGCTGCTGTTCGCCGCCAATGCGCTGCCACCGCTGTGGCCCTGGCTGGCCCGGAAGGCGGGACTGGCGCAGGCACAGGCAGCGGCGCAGGTCACGGCGGACCCCGAAGCCCTGGCGGCTTCGTCGGCATCTGCCGGAAACACTGCCGGCGCCGACCGCGCCACGCCGGCGACCCAAGGTGTGCTGCTGCGCGACCTCTGGCGCGGTGCCGGCGCGAGCCTCGCACTCTGGAGCCTCAAGATTGCCGCCAACGGCGGGCTGCTCGCGGCCCTGGCCGGGCTGCCCCTGGACATCGCCCTGCGCGCCGCCCTGGGCGGAGAGCTCGGCGGGGTGCAGCCGCTGCAGCCGCCGGCGGGTCTGGGCGCCTATGAAGCCGGGGTCTGGCTGGCCGCCTGGCTGCCCCAGGACCAGGCCCCGCGGGTGGTGGCTGCGGCCCTGGCGGTGCACGCGTTCAGCCTGTGCGTGGCCCTGGGTTCGGCGGGCCTGGTCCAGCTGATCCGGCCGGGGGTCCCATCCGGGCGACAATCGGGGGCATGAGCACCGTGAACACCCGCTCCGAGCCCTCCCTTTTCCCGTCCGAGGAGCTGCCCCCCGTCCTGGCGCCCGTTCCGACGCCGGTCGAGGCGGCTTCTCCTGCCGAGGCCTCCGCTGAGGCACCTGGCGCCGACCGTACCCCGCGCGCCCGCCGGGGGTCCCGCCTGGCAGGCGCCGTCGCCGCAGCCGCGGCCACTTCCGGGGACGCCGCTTCTGCCGGCGGGGAAGCGCCCGCCGAAAAGCCCGCCCGCAAGCCGGCCAGGTCAGCCAAGTCCCCCGCCGGCACCGGATCTGCCCGCGCCCCCTCGACCCTCTCGGGCGAGGCTCTGCCGGCCCACCGGGTCTCGGTGGTGGTGCCCATGTACAACGAGGTCGAGAACGCCGCTCCGATGGTGGACGCGGTGCAGGCCGCCCTGGCCGACTATCCCTTCCCCTGGGAGCTGATCGTCGTCGACGACGGCAGCACCGACGGCACCGGCCGGGCCCTGGCGGCGCATGCGAAGGCGGTGGGCCCGCACGTGCGTGTCCTCGAGCTGGCCCGCAACTTCAAGCAGACCGCGGCCATGCAGGCCGGTATCGACGCCGCCCGCGGCGACGTCATCGTGACCATGGATGGCGATCTGCAGAACGACCCGCGCGACATCCCGCGCATGGTGGCCCGCCTCCTGGACGAGGACCTGGACCTGGTCGCCGGCTGGCGCCAGCGCCGCCAGGACGGCTTCATCCTGCGCCGCCTGCCCTCGATGATCGCCAACCGCCTGATCCGCAAGGTCAGCGGGCTGGACTTCCAGGACCTGGGCTGCAGCCTCAAGGTCTTCCGCGGTGACGTGCTGCGCCAGATCCGCCTGTACGGCGAGATGCACCGCTTCATCCCGGCCTGGCTCGCCACCGTGACCAGCCCCTCGCGCATGGCCGAGGAGCCGGTGAACCACTACGCGCGTCAGGCGGGCGTGTCCAAGTACGGCATCTCGCGCACCTTCCGCGTCATCGTCGACCTGCTGGCGGTGCACTTCTTTCTGCGCTTCGGCAGCCGCCCCGGCCACTTCTTCGGCGGCCTGGGCCTGGGCGTCGGCAGCCTGGGCCTCCTGATGCTGGCCTACCTGGCCGGGGTCAAGCTCCTCGGCGGCTCCATCGGCACCCGGCCGCTGCTGTCGCTCGGCTTCTTCCTGCTCCTGGGTGGCCTGCAGCTCCTCACCACCGGTGTGCTGGCGGAGCTGCTGATGCGGGTCTACTTCGGCGGCGACCACGCCCGTCCCTATCGCCTGCGCGGCGCCGAGGCGCCTGGCCCCGACACCGGCTGGCATGGCTGAGGCACGGCCGACCCTGGCAAGGGCCGATACGGACGGATCGTCCGCAGGGGCTGGCTGCACTCCCTGGCAGAAGGCGCTGTTCGCGCTGCTTCTGCTCGTGCCGCTTCTGGCCGGTCTGGCCTCCACGCCGCTGTTCGACGTCGACGAGGGGGCCTTCTCGGAGGCGACCCGCGAGATGGTGGCCAGCGGTGACTGGGGTCACACCACCCTCAATGGCGAAGACCGCTTCGACAAGCCGATCGGCGTCTACTGGCTGCAGGCGGCCAGCGTTTCCGTCTTCGGCGCCGAGCCCTTTGCCTTCCGCCTGCCCTCGGTCCTGAGCGGCTGGCTGCTGGCCATCTCGCTGGCCGTCTTCGCCGCGCCGCGCTGGGGTCTGCTGGCTGGCGCCCTGGCTGGCGTGCTGGCGGTGACCTCCCTGGGCCCGATGGCGATCTTCCGCGCCGCCACCGCCGACGCGCTCCTGAACCTGCTGCTGGTGCTGGCCGGGCTGGACCTGTGGCGCTTTGCCGAGTCCGGCCGCCGCGCGCCGCTGCGCCGGGCCTATGCCTGGGTGGGCCTGGGCCTGCTGGTCAAGGGGCCGGTGGCGGTGCTGGTGCCGGGCGCGGCCTTCCTCGTCTGGGTCGCCTCGAGCCGCCGCTGGGACCGCCTGCGTCAGGCGGCGCTGGACGGCTGGGGCTGGCTCCTGCTGGTGGCGATTGCCGCCCCCTGGTACGCCTACGCGCTGCACCGGCACGGCATGGCCTTTATCGAGGGTTTCCTGTTCAAGCACAACCTGCAGCGCTTCTCCGGCCCGATGGAGGGGCACGGCGGCTCCATGGTCTATTACCTGGCGGCGCTGCCCCTGCTGGCCATGCCCTGGCTGCCCCTCCTGGTGCGGGTCGTGACCCGGGCGAGGGCGATCTGGCGCGATGACGCCTCACCGGCCGGCCGCTACCTGCTGGGCTGGGCCGGCTTCGTGCTGCTGTTCTTCTCCCTCTCGGGCACCAAGCTCCCGCACTACGTTCTCTATGGCTATCCGCCCCTCGTGCTGCTGATGGCCCAGCAGCTGGCCGTTGCCGGGCGCCGGCTGCGGGGCGTGGCCTGGGCCTTCCTCTTTGGCTGGACCCTGCTCATGGCCTGGCTCCCCTGGCAGGTCCAGGGTTCGGCGGCCGGTCTGCGCGATCCTTTCTTCGCCGCCATTCTGGGCGGCAGCCCGCTGCCGAAGCCGGGCGCGGTGGTGCTGGCGCTGGGCCTCATGCTGCTGGCGATGCTGGCCCCCTTCGCGCTGCGCCACCAACATGGCAGGATCTCCGGGCTGGCCCTGGCGCCCGGACCCGCCTGCTGGCACCTTGGCACGGCGGCGCTGGTCATGGCCGGCTACATCGGCTTTTCTCTCAGCCCCTGGTGGGGCGAGGCCCTGCAGGGGCCGGTGCAGCGCGCGGCCGCTGCCGCCGCCAGCGCCCAGGCCCAGATCGAGACGGCCGGGCGGCCCGCGCCGCGCGTCGTGCAGTACCGGCTCCACCTGCCCAGTTTTGCGGTCTATCTCGAGCAGGAGGTCCCGCGCAGCGATCCGGCGCCGACCGACATGGCCTTGACCCGGGTGGACCGCCTCACCCCGGCCGACCGGCAGCGGGCGGTGCTGTTCTCCGAGCGCGGCCTGGTGCTGCTGGGGCCGCAGCCGTGATCGCGCTGCGCACCCGGGTGCAGGAGCGGGTGGCTTTCTCGGTGGCCCTGGCGCTGGCAGTGGCCCTGTTCGAGACCTGGCCGCAGCTGGACCTGTGGGCCAGCAGCCAGTTCTACGCCCACCAGGCCTTCGCCGATCCGGCCCGCCTCTGGATCTGGGTGATGTACGAATGGAGCCCCCTCGTCGCCCGTGCCCTCGTCATCCTGGCCATGGCCGCGCTCGCGCTCACCCTGGTCTGGCCCCGGCTGCTCCCCCGGCACTGGGCACGGCGGGCAACGGCGCTGGTGCTGGTAGCAGCCCTGGGCGTGGGGGTGCTGGTGCATAACGTGCTCAAGGACAACTGGGGCCGGCCCCGTCCGGTGCTGACTGAGGCCTTCGGCGGGAAGTTTCCCTTCCAGCCGCCGCTGCACCCCTCCGATCTCTGCCCGCGCAACTGCTCCTTCGTCAGCGGCCACGCCGCAGGCGGCTTCATGCTGCTGGCCGTCGGCCTTCTGGGCAGCCGGCGCACCCGCTGGCGCTGGTGGGCGGCCGGGGCGCTGGCCGGGGGCACCATCGGCCTGGCCCGGATCGCTGCGGGCGGCCATTACCTCAGCGACATCGTCTTCGGCTTCCTCGCCATCTGGGCCGTCGCCATGGCCCTGCGCGAGATCTGGCTGCGGATGACGCTGCTGCGCCGCCGAAGACGCCCCCGCGCCACCGGTAGCCCCGCCTGAGCCAGGGCTGTCCCCCAGGTAACGGCATACCCTCCCGGCTTGCGGCACCATAGGCGTTTCGAACATTCCGGAGACTTCCCCGATGAGCCGTACCGTCCAGCAGCTGTTCAACCTCGAGGGCCGCACCGCCCTGGTCACCGGCGGCTCGCGCGGCCTGGGCTGGCAGATTGCGCAGGCGCTGGGCGAGGCGGGCGCCCGGGTCATGCTCAGCTCCCGCAAGGCGGACGACCTGGTCGAGGCCTGCGAGGCGCTGCGGGCCCAGGGCATCACGGCCGACTGGATCGCCGCCGACGCCGCCCGCGAGGAGGACATCGTCCGCCTGGCGCAGGAGGCCATGGCCCGCATGGGGCAGATCGACATCCTCGTGAACAACGCCGGGGCCACCTGGGGCGCGCCGGCCGAGGACCACCCGCCCGCCGCCTGGGACAAGGTGATGAACCTCAACGTCCGCGGCTACTTCCTGCTGGCGCAGCAGGTCGGCAAGCTGTCGATGATCCCGCGCCGGCACGGCCGCATCCTCAACCTGTCCTCCATCGCCGGCCTGGGCGGCAACCCCGCCTTCATGCAGACCATCGCCTACAACACC
>CAZCTU010000099.1:0-6052 GCA_964501495.1 uncultured Ramlibacter sp. | reverse complement strand
CCCGCCCCTTCCTGCAGTCCAACATGCGCGAAGGCCGCAGCATGGACCTGGTGATCATGCGCGAGGCCACCGAGGGCTTCTACCCGGACCGCAACATGAGCCGCGGCTGGGGCGAGATGATGCCCAGCCCCGACATGGCCCTGTCGGTGCGCAAGATCACCCGCCACTGCAGCGAGCGCATCGCCCGCCGCGCCTTCGAGCTGGCCATGACCCGCCGCAAGAAGGTCACCGCCATCCACAAGGCCAACAGCTTCCACATGACCGATGGCCTCTTCCTCGAAGCCGTGCGCCATGTGGCCAAGGACTTCCCCGAGGTCAAGCTCGACGACCTGCTGGTCGACGCCTCCACCGCCCACCTGGTGAAGGAGCCCGAGCGCTTCGACGTGCTGGTGGCGACCAATTTCTACGGCGACATCATTTCCGACCTGGCCAGCGAGCTCTCGGGCAGCCTGGGCCTGGCCGGCTCAGTGATGGCCAGCGACGACCTGTGCTGCGCCCAGGCCCAGCACGGCTCGGCCCCGACCATCGCCGGCCAGGACATCGCCAACCCGACCTCCATGATCCTGTCCGTGGCCATGATGGTCCGCTGGGTGGGGGACAAGCAGGGCCACTCCGGCATGCAGCAGGCGGGCGACGTGATGACCCGCGCGGTCGACGCGGTGCTGGAAAACCCCGCCACCCGCACCCGCGACATCGGCGGCAGCATCGGCTGCAAGGCCTTCGGCGAGGCCGTTGCCCAAGCCGTGGCCCGCGTCTGAGGAGCGACTGATGCTGGGATGCATCGCCGACGATTTCACCGGCGCCACCGACCTGGCCAGCAACCTGGTGGCCGCGGGCCTGCGAGTGGTGCAGACCTTCGGCGTGCCCACCCAGCCTCTTTCTGCGGGCGACGGGCCAGTGGACGCAGTGGTGGTGGCGCTCAAATCGCGCACCATCGCCCCGGAGGCGGCAGTGGCCCAGTCGCTCGAGGCCCTTGCCTGGCTACAGGCACAGGGCGCCAGCCAGATCTACTTCAAGTACTGCTCCACCTTCGACTCCACCCCCCAAGGGAACATTGGCCCGGTCACCGAGGCACTGATGGACGCCCTGGGCGCGGACTTCACGATTGCCTGCCCGGCCTTCCCGGCCAATGGCCGCACCGTGTTCAAAGGGCATCTCTTCGTCGGTGACGTGCTGCTCTCGGACTCGGGCATGCGCCACCACCCGCTCACCCCGATGACCGACGCCAACCTGGTGCGGGTGCTGCAGGCGCAGACCCGGCGCAAGGTGGGCCTCGTCGACTGGCGCACCGTGAGCCAGGGCGCGGAGGCGATCACCGCCCGCATCGCTGCGCTCAAGGGCGAAGGCGTCCAGATCGCCATCGCTGATGCGGTGAGCGACGCTGATCTGCATGCCATGGGTCCGGCCCTGGCGCAGCTCAAACTCGTAACCGCCGGCTCCGGCGTGGCCATCGGCCTCGGTGCGCCCCATGCACAGGGGGATCGAAACGCCCAGGGGCAGCCCGAAGCCGCCTCGCGCGGCGAGGCTGGCCGCTTGCCCGCCGCCCAAGGCGCCCGCGCCATCGTCTCGGGCAGCTGCTCGCTGGCGACCAATGGCCAGGTGGCCGACTATCTGCTGCGTGGTGGCGCCGCCTTCGCCGTCGACCCGCTGCGCCTGGCCGCTGGCGAGGACCTGGCGGCCGAGGCGCTGGCTTGGGCCACGCCCCGCATCGCCCAAGGGCCGGTGTTGGTCTATGCCACCGCCGAACCGGCGGCGGTGCAAGCTGCTCAGGCCAAGCTGGGTGTGCAGCGCGCTGGCGAGCTGGTGGAAGATGCCCTGGCCACCATCGCCCGTGGCCTCGTCGAGCGAGGGGTGGGCCAGCTGGTGGTGGCCGGTGGGGAGACTTCGGGCGCCTGTGTGCAGGCCCTGGGCATCGACCGCATGCGCATCGGCCCGGCCATTGCGCCCGGCGTGCCCTGGTGTCATGCCGAGGAGACGGCAGCGGGCCGGAGCCTCCACCTCACGCTCAAGTCCGGCAACTTCGGCGCGCCGGACTTCTTCTCCACCGCCTTCGCGCATCTGGCCTGAGGCGGGGTGGGGGAGGGCAGCGTGTACAGTCCTGTCGTCTCCAGCAGCCCGGGGCCGGCAGGCCCCGACACCGACATGCCCGCCAAGCCCCAGGCCGTGCCGGCCCGACCAACCCGTACCTCAGCATCGGCCCAAGCCGCCAGACCCGCCAAGCCCGCGGCGCCAGCCCAGTCCGGCAGGCGGGGTCGGGTTTCCTCCGCCCCGCGTGCCACCGCCCTGATTCCTTCCGTCAGTCCGCTGATCCCCGCCCTGGCCTCGCGCATTCTCGAAACGATCCGCCGCGAAGCCTACCCGGTGGGCCACCGCCTCAAGGAGCTGGAGCTGTGCGAGCGCCTGGGCGTTTCCCGGTCGCCGGTGCGCAAGGCCCTGCAACTCCTTGAGGGCTCTGGCGTCGTGCAGTCCAGCCCCAACAGGGGATTCCAGCTGGTTCGCGCCGGCAGCGACATCGAGGGCGTGGCCCTGCCAGTCGACCCGGGGCCCGAGGAGCAGGCCTACCTGCGCATGGCCAACGACCGCATCAACGGCCACCTGCCCGACGAAGTGGCCGAGGCCGACCTGATGGCCCGCTACGACCTGTCGCGGCTGGCGGTGCAACGCATCCTGCACCGGATGTCGCGCGAGCACATGGTGGACCGTAAGCCCGGACGGGGCTGGATCTTCCGGCCGCTCATGAATGATGCCGAGTCGCACCGGGAGAGCTACCGCTTCCGCATGATCATCGAGCCGGCCGCCCTGATGGAGCCCGGCTACCGCATCGACCTGGACGAACTAGAGAAATGCCGACGGGAGCAAGAGGACCTGCTGCAAGGTGGCATCGAGCGAGCGACCCACGAGCAGCTCTATCAGGCGGGGGTACATCTGCACGAGACCCTCGTGGCGGGCGCTCACAACCGCTTCCTGCTCGACTCGCTGCGCACCATCAACCAGCAGCGGCGCGTCGTCGAATACGGCACCCGCCTTGACCGCTCGCGCCTTCACCGCCAGTGCGAGGAACACTTGCAGCTGATCGACCTGCTGGCCCGGGGCGAGCGCATGGAGGCGGCCCATTTCCTGCGCGAGCACCTGAATGGCGCGCGCATTACCAAGGTCGGAAACGAATGAACCAGAGCGCCCTGCGCGAGGAAATGTGCCGCGTCGGCCAGAGCCTGTTCGCGCGCGGCTATGTGCATGCCACCGCCGGCAACATCAGCGTGCGGCTCTCGCCCGAGCAGGGCGGAGGCTTCCTGATCACGCCCACCGACGCCTGCCTGGGTGCGCTCGACCCGGCGCGCCTCGCGCATGTCGACCAGGAGGGTCGGCAGGTCAGTGGCGACCGCGCCAGCAAGACCCTGGTGCTGCACCAGGCCATCTACAGCGCCAGTGCCGCCACCGGCGCGCCGGCCGGCTGCGTGATCCATACCCACAGCACCCACTGCGTGGCGATGACCCTGGCGCCTGCGCACTGGCGCCCGATCACCGGGCAAGGGATCGAGCTGCTGCCGCCCATCACCCCCTATTTCGTGATGAAGGTGGGGCACGTGCCCCTGATCGACTACGCGCGTCCGGGCCACCCGGTGGTCGGTGAACGCGTGGCCCAGGCCATCGCCACCTACGCCGGTGCGGGCACGCCGCTGCGGGCGGTCATGTTGGACCGGCTGGGCCCCAACGTCTGGCACGAGAGCCCGGCGCAGGCGATGGCGGTGCTGGAAGAACTCGAGGAAACCGCGCGGCTGTGGCATCTCAGCCGAGGGCAGGCTCCCACATTGGACGCCGTTGCTCTGGGTGAATTGCGGGAGACTTTCGGCGCGGCTTGGTGAGGTTCAGGCTGAGAACGTGATGTCGAAGTGCTCGACATGCGGCGGCTCCAGGAAGAAGGGCCCGATCACCGCGCGCCATTCGGTAAAAGCCGGCGACTGCCGAAAGCCCACGGTGTGGGCCTCGAGCGTTTCCCACTCGACGGTGAGCACCACGCGCCCCGGGGACTCCTGGCAGGCGAGGATGCGGTGTCCTCGGTAGCCGGTGGCCTTGGCCAGGATGGTCGTGGCCGCCCCGGTGATGGCCTGAAGAAATTGCGCCCGTTGCTCGGGGCGCACCTTGAAGTCTGCGATTTCAACAATCATCGTGTCGGTCTCGGTTGGCAAATTGGCGACGATCATAAGGCGGCAAGATCGGGCCGGAAGGCGACGCCCAGGCGCTCGGCCAAGGCCTGCAGGGGGCGGTCATGGGTCCACAGGCGCGCCCCCGGGGTGAGCAGGGTCGAGGCCACCAGGCTGATGTCCACCGCGCCGCAGCCCGTGTCGAACAGGCGCTTGCGTTCAATGAGCGCCAGCGTTTCGTCTGGGGTGGCCGCTGCCGATTGACGCAGTTGCTGCAGCAAACCCAGCGTGCGGTTGCGAGGTGCAGGCGGGGTTCCACAGGCCAGCTCCAGCAGCACCAGCGGATGCATGAGGACCTCGTCTGTCATTAAGAGGTGCGCCAGCACCGGATCGGCCCGCCTGAAATGACGGATCCAGACCGAGGTGTCGACCAGCACGCCCGACATGCCGTGGGCCTTCAGGCTCGGCTGGGACGGCGTCGCGGGACGGGCCTCATGCCGGGCGCCGCGCCACCGAGCGCGGCCAGGCGCTTGGCCGCTTGCACGCGCACGAAGACCTGCATGGCTTCCCGGAAGACCTGGGATTTGTCCATGTCCGGGTCGGCCATGGTCAGTGCCTTCTGGTAGAGGTCATCGTCGATGGTGACGGTGGTTCGCATGGCGGACTCTGATGCTGGAAAAGATGCAATTTAGCATCAATTGACGCATCCGGCCAGCCCCGCCCTGCGGGGCGCCGCCGTCATCTTGGTGTATGCCACTGAGTGGTATATATTCTGGATGGCCCGCGTCTTCAAAACCCGCCATTTCGCACGCTGGATGCGAAAAACCGCGCTGACCGACACCCTGCTGTGCCAGGCGGTTCACGAGATGGTGCTCGGGCTGCTTGATGCTGATTTGGGGGGCGGGGTAGTCAAGAAGCGCGTGGCGCTCCCAGGACGAGGAAAAAGCGGTGGCGTGCGTACCCTTGTGGCAACCCGAAAGGCAGGGCAGTGGTTTTTCGTATTTGGGTTTGAAAAGAGTGCACAGGCCAATGTGGATGCGGCCGAATTGGAGGGCCTGCAAACCTTGGCGTCGAAGCTGCTGTCACTTACGCCCGCCCAATTGACGCAGGCCGTGCAAGACGGCGCATTACAGGAGATTTGCCATGGAATCTGAGCGCAAGGCCAAGAGCCGAATTCTGGACGCGGTTCACTCCACAGCCCAGGACCTTCATCGTCTGGGCTTCATTGACAAACGCAAGATGCGCAAGTTTGATCTGCTTTGCCTGGAGCCCATTCCCGCCTATGACGCTGAGCAGATTCGCGCCCTGCGTGATCGGGTCAACCTGAGTCAGGCGGTACTGGCTTCCGTGCTCAATACGAGCGCTTCCACCGTGCGCAAATGGGAAATTGGCGAGAAGCATCCGAGCGGCCCCTCGCTCAAGTTGCTCAATCTGCTCGATCGCAAGGGGCTGGAAGCGATTCTCTGAATCTCGCGTCGGCGGCGCACGTTCTCTGCGTGAGAGCGCGCCCTTCGTCACGTTTGTGTCGTGTCGGCTGTTCGCCGCCGCCCTTCGTCAAGCGTATTCGCCCACCGGCACGCAGCTGCAAAACAGGTTGCGGTCACCCCAGACGTTGTCCACCCGGCCCACCGGCGGCCAGTACTTGGCGTGGCGGCCGCCGCCCAGGACGGCGGCGCCCACCTCGCGGGGGTACGAATGCGTCCACTCGCCCTGGAGCAGGCTGGCCGCGGTGTGCGGCGCATGCTTGAGGGGGTTGTCTCCCTGCGGCCACTCGCCGCGTTCGATTTGGCGGATCTCTTCGCGGATGGCGATCATCGCGTCCACAAAGCGGTCGATCTCGCCCAGCGTCTCGCTCTCGGTGGGCTCGACCATCAGCGTGCCGGCCACCGGGAAGCTGAGCGTCGGCGCGT
>CAZCTU010000098.1:0-6073 GCA_964501495.1 uncultured Ramlibacter sp. | reverse complement strand
CGCCTCGGGCTCGGGCAAGAGCACCCTGCTGCACCTCCTGGGCGGGCTCGATGCGCCCACCCGCGGCGAAGTGACGCTCATGGGCGCGCCCCTGGCCCGTCTGGGCGCGGCCGAACAGGGCCGCCTGCGCAATGCGCACCTGGGCTTTGTCTACCAGTTTCACCACCTGCTGCCCGAGTTCAGCGCGCTGGACAACGTGGCCATGCCGCTTCGCATCCGCCGCCTGCCGGTGGCCGAGGCCCGGGCCCGCGCCCGCGAGGCCCTGGCGGCCGTGGGCCTGGCCGGCCGCGAGCGGCACCGCCCCGCCGAGCTCTCCGGCGGCGAGCGCCAGCGCGTGGCCATCGCCCGCGCCCTGGTCACCCGGCCCGCCTGCGTGCTGGCCGACGAGCCGACCGGCAACCTGGACCGCGGCACCGCCGACCAGGTCTTCGCGCGGATGATGCAGCTGGCCCGCGAGGCCGGCACCGCCTTCGTGGTGGTGACGCACGACGAGCAGCTGGCCGCGCGCTGCGACCGGCTGCTGCGGCTGGACCGCGGGCAGCTGCAGTCCGCCTGAGGCGCCGGGCGGTGCAACCGCCGCGGCCAGTTCGTGCCCCCTGGCGCGAGCGTCCTGGCCGGCCTGCGGGCCTTCGAGCACCTGAAGCACCTCGCCCCGGACATCCCGGGGCGTTCGGGCCGCCAGCGCGAAGATCGCCTCTCGCAGCGGAAGTACCGGCTTGAGCGCCACACCGTCGCGCGCGAGTGCCTGCAGCACCAGCAGGCGCAGCGACGCCGACACCCGCGCCGTCTGCGTGCTCGACAGCGTCTGCGGCGCCGGAGTCGGCCAGGGCATGTCCAGGCACAGGCGCTGGAGCCGGACCTTCTCTTCGACCGGAAGGCCGGACAGGCAAGCCACTTCGATCATCGCCCGGTGCACCGCGAAGCGCAGGCCGGGTTTGCCCCTCAGCTGGTCCAGGGTGGCCGTGTCGACCAGCGCGCGCCGCGTCGCCACGCCGCCTCTGTCGGCGATGCGCAGGGTGAGGATGCTCAGCGCGCGCAGGCGTTGCGCCGAGGGGGACTCCTGAAAGGGCAGCTGCTCGAGCTGGCGCAGCTCGGCCCGCCGGCCATCCGCCGGCAGCTGCAGGTAGAGGGCGCGCAGCCGCATGCCCTGGAGTTCGAGTTCCGGGCTCCGGGGCGCGCCGGCTTCCAGCAGCCTCAAGGTCCTGGCCAGGGTGTGGCGGATCTCGGTGAAGAGGGGCGCGCGCTCGGTGAAGACCAGGCCTGCCAGCATCTCGAGCTGCAAGGCCTGGGCCTGGCCGGCGAGGCTGGCCTTCAGCCGGCCGCCGGGCCCGGGGTGGACGCCGGGGTCGGCCCACGCCGGGTCGGCGCCTGTGCACAGTTGGTCCCAGCGCGCGCGGCGCTGGGCGGGCGAGCCTTGCGGGAGCAGCGTCTCCAGGGACAGGCGCAGCGCCGCGAGCTGCTGGCGCAGGCTCTGCGCGTCGCGTACCGCGACCGAGGCCGACAACAGGGCGCAGGCGATTTCCATGCCCCAGGCCAGGGAGGCCGGCGGTCCGGCCAGGGCCGGTGACCGGGGGCTTCCCGGGGTGCTGGGCTCGCTCTCGCCGCCGTCTTCACTGCCGGAGCGGGGCGAGCCCAGCGCATGGCGGGGGACCTTGCGGGTCGAGCACGCCCGGCGCGGGGGGGCAGCCGGCACCCGCGCCGGCGCGCCAGGTGCGGGCGGCGCGGAGCTCGGCCGCCTGGGTGGCGGTGTCACCGGAGGATTCAGTTCGAACGCGTCGGCGCCGAAACGCGCAGCCAGCGGCCGCAGCCGTCGGCTGGCCAGGGCCGGCGCGCCGGGCTCCCCGGACGATGCCACGGAGCCGCGCGTCACCTCGGGCGCCGGCGCGGCGTCCTGCGAGCTCGCCAGGCTTTGGGATGATCCTGAGCGGCCCACCTGGTGGAGGCGCGGGGCGGCGGCAATGAAAGGGAGCATGGGGTGTGACGATAGGGATGCAAAAGGCGAACGCAGGCGCCTGACCGGGGCTTCAGCTCGGCCAGACCTCCGGAAGGATCTCGATCAGGCTGCGCAGCTCGATGCCGAGCGAGAGCAGCTGGTTCCGGGCGGGCTCCCCTACCTGCCGGGCCAGGTCTTCGAGGCCCAGGTAGTCCGTGGCGTCCGACCATTGCGCCGCCGACGGCGGCAGTTGGTGAGGGGCCTGGCGGTTCACGAGCCGCAGGAAACGCGCCCCGGTGGCCGACCCGCCCGGCGTGGGCTCCAGCCCGGTCTCGATCTCCCGGGCGCGACGTGCCACGGCGGTCCGGAACGGGTCCTGAAACCCGTGGCCGATGCGCACCATGGCTTGCAGGCAGTCCTTGATCCGCGCAGTCCGCGTCTCGGCCGGCAAGCTCCACCAGATCTGGCTCAGCATGGCCTTGCGGGACTCCAGGATCGGCCGGTAGTCCGGGCTCTGGCGAGGCGGCACGGGCGCGAGCTCGGCGAAGTACGTCTGCAGTTGTTGCCGCTCCCTCGGGGACAGGATCTTTTCTGCCCGCCAGAGGATGAAGAAGTACATCTGGTTCACCATGGCCCTCTGGGCCTCCACCCGGTCGCAGGCATTCGTGCGCCACAGCTGCTGGAAGAGTTCTGGCCCGAACAGGGACTTGCAAAAGCTCAGGTGGCTCGAGCCCCGCAGGGCCGTCTGCAGGCTGGCGAGGATCTGGGCGCGGATGGCCCATTCCTCCCGCGGCAGGGCCGTGGGGAGCGAGGCCCAGCGGTTGAACTCGGTGTGGGTGTTCTCGGCTGGCAGCTGCCCGTACAGGGCGTCGAGCTGCAGGCCCGTGATTTCCTGCGCTGCCAGCGCGGCATCCAGGGTCTGCGTCCTTCTCTGGGCGGCATAGGCCTGCTGGATCACCCCGCTGGCCAGCTGGGTCAGGATTTGCGACCGGGCGTCGAGTCCCCGTGAGCCGACGAGGGCCAGGGCCACCTGCTGCAGCTGAAGGGTGTGCAGCTGGCGCGCATAGTCCCGATCGACGTGCGGTTGGCACGGCAGGTGGGAGAGGGCGACCAGCTCATCCCATTTGCGCCGCAACTGCGCAGGTTCGACCTGCGCCAGGGCGGCAAAGAAGGCCCGCTGGGTGTCGAGCAGGCCCTCGGGGCGCGCCATGGCGCCCGCGGCATTGCCACGCGCGACGGCGACGAGCACGGCGCGGTCGAAGGCCTCGACGCCCTGCGGCTCGGACGCCGGGGCGGCATCCGCCTCGGAGCGGCTGCTGGAGGGAGTTGACGATGTGGAGGCGGTGGAAGTGTCCGCGCTGATCGACATCTCGTCGTCGGTCTCGCCCGGTGCGCCGGCTTCCCCTGTGGCGCTCTGCCACTTGGCGGCCTGGGCACTCCTCTGGGAGATCGGCTCTCCCTCTCCTTCCTCCGATTCACGGGCCTGCTGGTGCCAGCCAGGGGCGACCGGGCGACTGCTGGCCGCGGCGCCAGCCAGGGACGCGGGTGCCCCAGCGGGCTTGTGTGCTTTTCGATCGCCTGCGCGCGCGGTGCGCCCTGTGCGCCCTGTGCCTTCAGGGACGAAGGCGTGAGCGTTCGGATTCCATTTGGCGTCTGTGCTTCGAGATAGGGGTCTGTGCATGCGAATTGACCTGTGCGGGATGCGTGGAGAACAGCGCTCAGCCCTGGTGTTTGCCCTCGGGGTGCTTGCCCTCGGGGTCCTTGCTGCGGCTCCGGGTCTGTGCGGTGGCGGCCCTGGCGGCGTCGGCAGAGGTCGCGGCCGCGCGAGGGCCTTCGGCGCCCTGGATCAGCAAGGCGCGCAGCATCACCTCCTGCAGGCGCAGGCAGTCTTTCGCGCGTTCGGTGTCGCCCTGCGCGAGAAGGGCCCGTGCCTGCAGGGCCAGGCCCCGGCACTGCCCCCGCAGCCGGCTTCTCTCGTCGGCGGTGATGTGGGCGCAGGCGAGGTGGATCATGTGGCTCTGCAGCCGCCAGGCCGAGGGCCGGTCCCCGTGCAGGTCGCTCAGGCTGCCTGCAAAGAGCAGGTGGTCCCGCGCGCCCGGCTCGCCGCGCAGGACGGTGCTCATGCTGAAGATCACCTGGGCGCGAATCGCCGCGCTCTCGATCGACTCGGTTTCGGGCAACTCCTGCCAGCCCACCATTTCCAGCGCGACCTGGGCCCGGTCCATCAGGCTGTAGAGCGTGCGCAGGCGCAGGCCCAGCAGGTCGATGGTCGCCAGCCGGTCCTCGCTTCCGTCGAGCTGCCGCAGGGTGTCCTGCTGTGCGGCCAGCGCCTCGCGGTCGCGTGCCGCGCGGTCCTGCCTGAACAGCCGTCCGGCCACGAACGCCATCTGGAGTTCGGTCAGACGCCGGGCATAGAGGCGGTGGGCGGGCGTCTCGCCCGTCGCGGGTGGCGCGCTGCCCAGCCGGCTCCAGAGGGCGCGCAGCTCGGGGTCGGTGAAGGACTGCAGGAGCTTGTGCAGGCGCGGGCGCAGGTCATCGGCCTGGTTCAGGGCCGCCTCCTCGCCGATGTCCTCCGCGCAGGCCGAGCTGCGGACCAGCCGTGCGAGGAGGGCGGTCCGCCCGGCCTCGGTGTCGGCGCTCTCCGGCGTGTCGGCGTGCGCAAGGTCGCCGCGGATCCGGGAGCCGAGGCGGGCCAGGGCGGGGAAGTGCCGCTCCATCCAGGGCCGGGGCGCGCTGCTCGTTGGCAGGGCTGTGGCGGCGGTGCTGGCCGCGGGCAGGCTGGCCCGGCGGCCGCGGACCGAGCTTGCGACCGGCGCGGGCGTGGCGGTGACCGGTGTGCCAGGCTGCGACGCCGGCGGGAAGGCCGGCACGAGGGGCGCCGGGGAAGCGGCCTGCCTGTAGGGAGAGGGGAAGTCGACTTCGGGCGACGCGGGGGCGCTGTGCCGCCGGACCCGGCGTGGGATGGGCGTGGCGTCCGGCGTGGAGGGGGGCGTGGACGGCGGGATCCGGGCCGGCGTGTGGACCGTGCCGGGCAGCGTCGCCCCAAGTCCGCTGGCCAGGGAGGCCGACGGGCTGCTGGGTATGGAGGCGGGGGCCGAAGTGGCGCCGGGCTGTGGCAGGCCGGCAGCGCTGGATGGGCCGGCGGTGGGTGTGAAGCGCGGAACGTGGGAGGGACGTGAGGTGCGTGAAGCGACGGGGGTCTGCATGGGGAGGAGGGAGGCGGGACGGAACAAGCCGGCGAGCCTAGGTGCCGCCCTCCGCAGCGCGTGACTTCGGACTGACAGGGATGCCTCGCCCGGGCCCGTGCCCGGCCCCGGTGCGGCACTTGGCACACCTCGCGTGCAGGGCCAGCGAGATTCGTGCGGCCGGCGCCGCCCCGGATGGCCGGTCCGTCAGAGGATCCGGTTGAACCACCACACCGACAGGCCCGCCGCCGTCATGGCCAGCGCCGCGGCCAGCAGGGCCAGCAGGCCGGCGACCTCGGTCTCTTTCTTCTCCACGGTGAGCCGGGTGCTCAGGTGTTCATAGACCTTCTTCAGATCCTGCGCAGTACCGGCGTAGAAGTACTCGCCCGCGGTCTTGTTGGCGATCTGCTTGAGCGTCTCCTCGTCGAGGCGCACCCGCATGCTCCAGCCTTCGAAGCCGATGGTCTCGCCGTCCACCGTGCCGATGCCCACGGTGTAGACCTTCACCCCGCGGTCGGCCGCCATCTTGGCCGCCTCTAGCGGGTCCACGCCGGTGGTGCGCTGGCCGTCGGTGAGCATGATGATGGCCGCCGAGCCGTAGGAGCCCGCGGGCACCGGGGTGAAGGGCTTGGCTTCCTTCTTCTCGGCGTCGATCGGCGCGGCCTGCATGCGCATGCGGCCGCCGCCGCCCCCCTGCATCGCGGCCAGCTCGATGCCCTGGTCGGGGAACAGCGTGGCCAGCGAGATGACGATGGCGTTGCCGGTGGCGGTGGCCCGCTGCATCTGGAACCGGTCGATGGCGGTGACCAGATCCTCCCGGTTGATGGTGGGCAGCTGCGCCACCTGGGCCGCGCCGGCAAAGGCCACGATGCCCACCTTCACATCGCGCGGCAGCTCCTCGAGGAAGGCCTTGGCCGCGTTCTGCGCCGCCACCAGCCGGTTGGGCTGGACGTCG
>CAZCTU010000097.1:0-6208 GCA_964501495.1 uncultured Ramlibacter sp. | reverse complement strand
GGCCGACGCCAAGTTCTTCTTCGACCAGGACCGAAAGCGTCCGCTGGCTGCGCGCGTGGAGGGCCTGGCCAAGGTGGTCTATCACAACAAGCTCGGCACCCAGGGCGAGCGCAGCGACCGCGTGCGCGAGCTGGCCGTGGCCATCGCCAACCGCCTGGGGGGCGCTGCGCTGGCCAAGCCCGCCGACGAGGCCGCACGCCTGGCCAAGGCCGACCTGCTCACCGACATGGTGGGCGAGTTCCCCGAGCTGCAAGGCACCATGGGCCGTTACTACGCCCAGGCCGACGGCCTGGCTGCCGAGGTGGCCGACGCCATCGAGGACCACTACAAGCCCCGCTTCGCCGGTGACAGCCTGCCCCGCGGTCCGGTGGGTGTGGTGGTGGCGCTGGCCGACAAGCTCGAGACCCTGGCGGGCCTGTTCGCCATCGGCCAGCTGCCCACCGGCGACAAGGACCCCTTCGCGCTACGCCGCCACGCCCTGGGCGTGGTGCGCATGCTGATGGAACGTGACCTGCCCCTGCCCCTGGGCGAGCTGCTCGCACAGGCGGTGGCCCTGTTCCCGCAGGCGGGCGCCGACACCGGCGCGCAGCTCGCCACCTTCTTCTACGAGCGGCTCGCCGGCCTGCTGCGCGAGCAGGGCTACTCGGCGCAGGAAGTCGATGCGGTGCTGGCGCTGCAGCCGCAGCAACTGGGTGAGGTCGCCAAGCGCCTCGCCGCGGTGCGGGCCTTCGCCGCCCTGCCCGAGGCGCCGGCCCTGGCCGCCGCCAACAAGCGCATCGGCAACATCCTCAAGAAGGCCGACGGCCCGGTGGATCCCCATGTGAGCGAGGTGCTGCTGCAGGAGGCCGCCGAGAAGGCCCTGCACGCCGCGACGAGCGAGCTGGCGCCGAAGGCCCAGGCCCGCTTCGAGGCCGGCGACTACACCGGCTCGCTGCAGACCCTGGCCGCCCTGCGCGCGCCGGTCGATGCCTTCTTCGACGGCGTGATGGTCAATGCGGAGGCGACCGACCTGCGCCTGAACCGGCTGGGCCTGCTGGCCACGCTGCACAAGGCGATGAACCAGGTCGCCGACCTGTCCCGCCTGGCTGCCTGAAAAACATGCGCCCCCACGCTCGCCCACTTCGTGTGGCTCACTGCCCCCCGAGGGGGCCTTCGCGCCTTGGGGCGGCCCGGCGGCGGGGAGGTAGCCCCCACGCTCGCCCACTCCGTGTGGCTCATTGCCCCCCGGGGGGGCCTTCGCGCCTTGGGGCGGCCCGGCGGCGCTCACCACCATGAAGCTCGTCATCCTGGATCGCGACGGCACCATCAACGTCGACAGCGACGAGTACGTCAAGTCGGCCGAGGAGTGGGAGCCGCTGCCCGGCGCGCTGGAGGCGATCGCGCGCCTCAACCACGCCGGCTGGCACGTGGCGATCGCCACCAACCAGTCGGGCCTCGGGCGCGGCCTGTTCGACGTCGCCGCGCTCAATGCCATGCACGCTAAGCTGCACAAGCTGCTGGCGGCGGTCGGCGGCCGGGTCGACGCGATCTTCTACTGCCCGCATGCGCCCGAGGACACCTGCCACTGCCGCAAGCCGGCGCCCGGCCTGTTCGAGCAGATCGGCGAGCGCTTCGGCGTCGACCTGTCCGGTGTGCCTACCGTCGGCGACACGGCGCGTGACCTGCAGGCCGGCGCCGCCGCCGGCTGCGCGCCCCACCTGGTGCTGACTGGCAAGGGCGCGGTGTACCGCGACCGGGCGCTGCCCGAGACCTTCCCGGCCGGCACCCTGATCCACGAGGACCTGGCGGCCTTCGCCGATTACCTGATCAACCGGCCGGCGGCCGCCCGCTGACGCAGCGGCCGTCCTCGCGCCTTCTACGCCCCATCATGCTGAACCTCCTGCGCGCCATCCTCCACATGATCTGGATGGTGGTGACCGTCATTCCCTGGGCCCTTGCGGTGATGGGGCTGTCCATCTTCACCCGTGGCGGCCCGGTCTACTGGGTGGCCGTGAGCTGGCTGCGCATTGCCATCCAGGGCGCGCGCTGGATCCTGGGCATCCGGATCCGGGTGAGCGGCAGGGAAAACCTCCCCGATGGCCGCACCAGCCCCGCCATCCTGCTGGCCAAGCACCAGTCCACGCTCGAGACCTTTTTGCTGCCCACGCTGATGCCGCATCCGCTGGCCTACGTGTTCAAGCGCGAACTGATCTACATCCCCTTCTTCGGCTGGGCCATCGCCCGCCTGGACATGGTCCACATCGACCGCCGCCAGCGTGCGGCTGCCTTCGCCAAGGTGGTCGAGCAGGGCAAGCGCCTGCTGTCCCAGGGCGTGTGGGTCATCATGTTCCCCGAGGGCACGCGCACCGAGCGTGGTGGCCAGGGCCAGTACAAGAGTGGCGGCACCCGCCTGGCGGTGGCCACCGGCGCGCCGGTGATCCCGATCGCGGTCACTTCGGGCAAGGTCTGGCCCCGCAAGGCCTTCATCAAGAAGCCCGGCGTGGTCGACGTGTCCATCGGCCGTCCCATCCCCAGCGAGGGTCGCGATCCCGAAGAACTGATGCGCGAAGTCGAAGCCTGGATCGAGGCGGAGATGCGCCGCCTCGACCCCGAGGCCTATGCCCCCGTGGCCCTTGCCCCCTCCGATGAACAGGTTCCTGCAACTCGCGCTTGACCTGTTCGACCCGCCGGCCTCGCCGGCGGCCGGGCCGGAGGCGGGCCCACATCCTCGGCCGAAGGCGCCTCCGCGCGCCCGTCCGCGTTCCCGTCCGGACCTGCAGACCTCCCTCGGGGCCGCGCCGGTCCCAAGCGACGCCATCTGCCCCCAGGACCTCGCGCCCGCCGTCCCCCTCGACCAGGTGCTGGCACCCGCCAGCTTCGCCCACCCCGGCGCCAACCGGCACGCCCTCCTCGGCGGAACCCGGGTCGCCTACGAATTCAAGCGCGCGCGCCGCCGCAACATCGGCTTCTCGGTCGGGCCCGAGGGGCTCACCGTCAGCGCGCCCAAGTGGGTGCCGCTGTACGAGGTGGAGTCGGCGCTGCAGTCGAAGTCGGCCTGGATCCTGCGCAAGCTTGGCGAGATGCGTGAGCGCGCCCAGCGCATGGAAACCGCCCGCATCGAGTGGAAGGAGGGCGCCAGCTTTCCTTTCCTGGGCGACACCGTCATCGTGGTGCTGGACCCGCGCCAGGGCGCGGCCGGCGGCGGCCTGCTGCAGGCAGACAGCCAGTCGCTGCCCGGCGTGGCGCGGCACACGCTGCACCTGGGGCTCTCGCATGCGGCGAGCCCGGCGCAGATCCGCGACGCGGTCCAGGCCTGGCTGATGCGCCAGGCCACCCGGGTGTTCACCGAGCGGCTCGACCACTACGCGCCGCTCCTGGGCGTGCAATGGAAGAAGCTCAGTCTGAGCAGCGCCAGCACCCGCTGGGGCACCGCCAGCGCCGACGGCAGCATCCGCCTGAACTGGCGCCTGATCCACTTCCGGCTGCCGGTGGTCGACTACGTCGTCGCCCACGAACTGAGCCACCTGCGGGTGATGGACCACAGCCCGCGCTTCTGGGACACGGTGGCGACCGTGGTGCCGGATTACCAGGCTCTGCGCGGCCAGCTGCGCGACGAGGCCCTGCCGCACTGGTGAAGGGGCTGGGGCCTGGGCCCCGTCCGAGTGCCTGATCTCACGCGGCTCGCGCCGCTCAGGCTGCCAGAGCCGCGCGGAAGCGCCACACGCCTTCCGCGTCCAGTTCCCGCTGCAGTTGTCCCTCGTGCCACAGCAGGTGCAGGTGGGCCAGTGCCTCACCGACCGCGATGGGCATCTGGTTCAGGTCGAGCGGACGCTTGAACATCAGCGGCAGCAGGTCGGCGGCCGACTGCGGCGACTGGCGGCAGGCCTCCATCACCTCGGCGAGGCGCTCGGCATGGTGCGCGTGCAGTTGGCCGATGCGCGCCTGCAGGCCGGTGAAGGGCTTGCCGTGTGAGGGCAGCACCAGGGTCTGCGGCGGCAGGGGCAGGTACTTGTCGATCGAGGCGAGGAAGTCGCGCAGCGGGTTTCCCTCGGGCTCGTCCTCGTGCACGCTCACATTGGTGGAAATGCGGGGCAGCACCATGTCGCCGGCGATCAGCAGACCCAGCGCCTCGCAGTACAGCGCGATGTGCTCGGGCGCATGGCCGCGGCCGCCGATGCAGCGCCAGGCCTGTCCGCCGATGTCGATCGAATCGCCCTCCACCATGCGCCGGTAGCTGCGCGGGATGTCGGGCACCAGGCTGGGGTAGAAAGGTGGCCGGGCGAGCAGGGCCTGCTGCGTCTCGGGCGCGTTCAGTCCCTGCGCGCCGAGGAAGCGCGCCAGGGGTTCGCCGCCGAAGCCGTGCACCGGGTCGCGGCCGACGCGGGCCAGGAAGTAGTCGGTCGCACTCATCCAGAGGCGGCAGTCCTGCCCCGGCTGGCTCCAGCGGCCGCAGATCCAGTGGGCCAGGCCCACATGGTCCGGGTGCATGTGCGTGACCAGCACCCGCAGGACCGGCAGGCCCTCCAGCTGCGTGGCGAACACCGTCTCCCACTGCGCCCGGGTCTCGGGCCGGTCGATGCCGCAGTCCACCACCGTCCAGCCCTCGCGGCCGTCGATGCGGTCACGCAAGAGCCAGAGGTTGATGTGGTTCAGCGAGAAGGGCAGTTGCAGGCGCAGCCAGCGCACACCCGGGGCGAGCTCGCGGGTGGTGCCGGGGTCTGGCAGCTCGTCGCCCAGCGGGTAGTGGAGGGCGCTTTCCTGAGGGTTCATGCGGGTGGGAGGACTCGGAGTCCGTCGCCGGCGGGTTGCCGTTGACGTTGACGTAAACGTCATATGTAATCGGGCATTCTAGGCAGGGGCCCCGCAAGGCCCTGTCGCATGTCATACACCCATGGCCACTCCCCAGACCTACACCATCAGCGATTTGGCGAAGGAATTCGACCTGACCACCCGGGCGATCCGCTTCTACGAGGACATGGGGCTGCTGCAGCCCCAACGCACCGGGCCCGGCGGGCGCACCCGCCTCTACAGCCCGCGGGACCGCACCCGGCTCAAGCTCACCCTGCGCGCCAAGCGCCTGGGCCTGTCGCTGTCGGAGGCGCGCGAAATCATCGAGATGTACGACAGCCCACGGGACACCGGGCCGCAGCTGCGCAAGTTCCTCGACATCCTGGTCCAGCACCGGCGCCAGCTGGAGGACCAGATGGCCGACCTGCAGGCCAACCTGGACGAGGTCCGCACCCACGAGAAGGAGGCCCGCGCCCTGCTGTCCAAGGCCGAGCCGGCCGGACGGGGTGGGGCCGCCGGGCGCCCGGCGAGTACCCCGAGCACGGGCCGCAAGGGGCGGGCCAAGGCCGGCTCGGCATAATTGACGTTTACGTAAACGTCAATTCAGGCTAGGATCCCGGCCCATGTCGTCCACCGCCCTCCAGGCACCCGACCCGCAGTTCGAGCAACGCGTGCGCGAGAGCTTCGCGCGCCAGGCCGCCATGGCCACCATCGGCGCCCGCCTGTGCTCGGTGGAGGCGGGCCGGGTGGTGATCGAGCTGCCTTTCGCGCCGCACATCACCCAGCAGCACGGCTTCATCCACGGCGGCATCATGTCCGCGGCGCTGGACTCGGCCTGCGGCTACGCCGCCTCGTCCCTCATGCCCGCGGACGCGGGCGTCCTGACCATCGAGTTCAAGGTGAACCTGATCGCCCCGGCGCAGGGCCGCCTGTTCCGCATGGTCGGCGAGGTGCTCAAGCCGGGCCGCACCATCACCGTGACCGAGGCGCGCGCCTGGGCCCTCGGCGAGGACGGCCGCGAGAAGCTGGTGGCCAGCATGAACGCGACCATGATGGTGGTCACCGGCCGCGACGGCATCCGCCACTGACGCCCGACCGCCCCCCCCTTCCACGAACCCCACCGACCCTTTTTCCGGAGACAGCCATGAACATGCCCGGCCTCAACTTCCAGCTCGGCGAAGACATCGACGCCCTGCGCGACGCGGTGCGCGAGTTCGCCCAGGCCGAGATCGCCCCGCGCGCGGCCGAGATCGACAAGAGCGACCACTTCCCCATGGACCTGTGGCGCAAGATGGGCGACCTGGGCGTGCTGGGCATCACCGTCTCCGAGGAGTGGGGCGGCGCCAACATGGGCTACCTGGCGCACATGGTCGCCATGGAGGAGATCTCCCGCGCCTCGGCCTCGGTAGGCCTGTCCTACGGCGCGCACTCCAACCTGTGC
>CAZCTU010000096.1:0-6239 GCA_964501495.1 uncultured Ramlibacter sp. | reverse complement strand
CGAGCAGCAGCGCCTCGGCCTCGGAGCGCACCACCGTGGTCTCCATGCGCACGATCTTCGAAACCATGTGCCCGATGCGGGTGCCGTCGTGATTGCGCTGGAAGTAGGTCGAGACCCGCTTCTTCAGGTCACGCGCCTTGCCGACGTAGAGCACGCCGCCCTCGGCGTCGAAGTAGCGGTAGACGCCGGGCAGCGGGGGCAGGCTGGCCACCTGCGCCAGGAGCTCGGGCGGGTGCGCCGGCGATTGGGCAGGTTCTTGCGCGGAAGGCTGGGCGGGGTCGGCGGTGTCGGCGGGATGGGCCTGGGGGTCGGGGGTGGCCTCGGACATGCGCCCTATTATCCGGGCCATGCGTTGGGACATCTTCTGCCGCGTCATCGACAACCTGGGCGACATGGGGGTCTGCTGGCGCCTCTCCGCCGAGCTCGCGGCCCGGGGCGAGGCGGTGCGCCTGTGGGTCGACGCGCCCGCGCCGCTCGAGTGGATGGTGCCGGGCGACCTGGGCGCCACGGAAGGCGCGGCCCGCCTGGGCGTGGACCTGCGCCTGTGGGACCCCGCCAGCGAAGAGGCGTCCGAGCCGGGGGATGTGGTGATCGAGGCTTTCGGCTGCGACCCGCACCCGGGCTTCCTGCGCGCGCTCGCGCAAAAAAAGCCCGCAGCCTGGTTCAACCTCGAGTACCTCTCGGCCGAGGCCTGGGTGGCCCGCTGCCACGGCCTGGCCTCGCCGGTGATGGCCGGGCCCGCGGCGGGCCTCACCAAGCGCTTCTTCTACCCCGGCTTCACCCCGGACACCGGCGGCCTGATCCGCGAGCAGGACCTGGACGCGCGCCAGGCCGCCTTCGACCGCGACGCCTGGCTTGCCAGCCTGGGGCTCGCGCCGCCGGCGCCAGGCGAGCGCCTGGTGAGCCTGTTCTGCTACGAGCCGCCGGCCCTGCCCGCCCTGCTCCGGCAGCTGGCCCAGGAGGGCGCGCGCCTGCTGGTCACCCCCGGCCGCGCCCGGGCGGCAATGGACGCGGCGCTGGACGCCCTGGGCTCGGCCCCAAAGCCGGCCTGGACCGCCCTGCCCGCCCTGCCCCAACCCGCGTTCGACTCCCTGCTCTGGGCCTGCGACCTGAACTTCGTGCGCGGCGAGGACTCTCTGGCGCGGGCCCTGTGGGCCGGACGGCCCTTCGTCTGGCAGATCTACCCCCAGGACGACGGCGTGCACCATGAAAAACTGGACGCCTTCCTGGACTGGCTGCAGGCGCCGCCCTCGCTGCGGCAGGCGCATGCGGCCTGGAACGCCGGGACGGCTGGCGACGAAGCCGCCCCGGACTGGCCCGCGCCGGACTTCACTGCCTGGGGGGCGGCGGCCCGCGCCGCGCGCGAGCGCCTGCGGGCCGGCCCCGAGCTGGTGACCGGGCTGATCGACGCCGCCCGCCAGGGGCGCGGGGACCCGGGGTCGGCCTGACCCCCGGGCAAGCGCAGGCCGGGAGGCCTGCCGAAACCGGCTAAAATCGCCTGTTTTGCGCCAGGGGCCTCGTGCCTTCTCGCCGCGGGCCCAGCGCCCCGGCCGGCGCCTTCTGAAGCCAACCGCACCGCCCTATCGGGGCCCCTCTCATGAAAATCGCTCAAGAAATCCGCGCCGGCAACGTGATCATGCAAAACGGCGCCCCCTGGGTCGTGCTGCGCACCGAATACGCCCGCGGCGGCCGCAACGCCGCCACCGTGCGCATGAAGCTCAAGAGCCTGCTGTCCAACCAGGGCACGGAAATCGTGTTCAAGGCCGACGACAAGATGGACCAGATCGTCCTGGACAAGAAGGAGTGCACCTACTCCTACTTCGCCGACCCGATGTACGTCTGGATGGACACCGAGTACAACCAGTACGAGGTGGAAGCCGAGAACATGGGCGACGCCCTGAGCTACCTGGAAGACGGCATGGCCGCCGAGGTGGTGTTCTACGACGGCAAGGCCATCTCCGTGGAACTGCCCACCAGCGTCGAGCGCGAGATCACCTGGACCGAGCCCGCCGTCAAGGGCGACACCTCCGGCAAGGTCCTCAAGCCCGCCAAGATCGCCACCGGCTTCGAGATCGGCGTGCCGATCTTCGTGGCCCAGGGCGACAAGATCGAAATCGACACCCGCACGGCCGAATACCGCCGCCGCGTCTGAGGCCTGGGGTTCACCCCTTCGTCTTCCAAGGCTCCCTCGGGAGCCTTTTTCTTTTGGCCCCCCAAGGGAGCCCTTCTCGGAAGATGGGCCAAGGGCTTTGGGACCACAATCGCTCCCATGGCCAACCACCGCAAACTGCAAGACCCCCTGGCCGACGCCTGGGCCACCCTCCACGCGCACGCCGCCAACGGCGAGGCCCTGGAAGCCGACGCCAGCCGCCTGGCCTTCGCCGACCCCGAGTTCCTCCTGCGCCGCGAGACCCGCGGCATCCGCTTCCAGCTCGAGCTGCTCAAGCCCGACCTGGCGCAGATGGCGCACGGCATCGAGAACACCATCGTCGTTTTCGGCAGCGCCCGCTTCCGCAGCCAGGAAGAGGCCGCCACCCTGCTGGCGGCGGCCGAAAAGGGCGGCAATGCCGACACCATCGCCCGCGCCCGCACCCTGGTGCGCAACGCCCGCCATTACGAGAACGCACGCGCCTTCGGCAAGCTGGTGGCGGCCTACAGCGCCGGCAAGGCACCGGCCGACCGGCTGTACATCTGCACCGGCGGCGGCCCCGGCATCATGGAAGCGGCCAACCGGGGCGCCTTCGAGGGCGGCGGCGAGTCGGTGGGCCTGTCCATCGCGCTGCCGATGGAGGAGTCGGCCAACCCCTTCGTCACGCCCAGCCTGGATTTCAAGTTCCACTACTTCGCGCTGCGCAAGATGCACTTCATGATGCGTGCGAAGGCCCTGGTCGCCTTCCCCGGCGGCTTCGGCACGCTCGACGAGCTGTTCGAGGTGCTGACCCTGGTGCAGACGCGCAAGGCCAAGGAGGTGCCCATCATCCTGTTCGGCAGCGACTACTGGAAACGCATCCTGAACTTCGACGCGCTGGTCGAAGAAGGCGTGATCTCGCCCAAGGACCTGGACCTGTTCACGCTCTGCGACGACCCGCAGAAGGCCTGGGACGCGATTCGCGCTTTCTACGAGCTCTGACCCCCGCCCCGCGGCCGGGGCTGCGTTCAGTGCGGGGCCCGCGCCGAGGGGGAAATGCGCAGGGCCAGGCGGATGCCCGGGGCGACCATCACGCCCACCGCCCAGAACAGGGCCGACACCCCTACCGCGGCGCCCGCGACGCCGAACAGCATCGGCATCAGCACGCTCGATCCGTTGATCGCCATGAGGCGCAGGCCCAGGGCCTCACCATGGCGGTGCTCCGGGGTGATCTGGTGCAGGGTGCTCATGATCATCGGCTGGATCGATCCCAGGGCCAGGCCGAGCAGCACCGAGCAGGCGCCCATGGCCAGGGCCGAGCCCATGAAGGGGTAGACCCCGAACAGGAGCGAGGCGATCGCCATCGCCGCCGCGATGATGGAAGACTCGCGCACGCGCGAGGCCACCACCGGCAGCAGGATCCGCACCACCATCGCCGCGATCGCGAAGGCGCCGAGCACGGTGCCGATGGCCGACGCCGACAGCCCCCGCTCGTGCCCCAGCACCGGCACCACGAAGGTGTGCACGTCCCAGCAGGAGGACATCAGCCAGTTGATGATCATCAGGCGCCGGAAGTCCGGTTCGCGCAGCAGGCTCCAGGCGGTCGTGCCCCTCTGCCCCGCGGGCACCTCGGGCGGCGGCAGCTCGCGGGCGCCGCGCACGCAGGCCCAGGTGCCCAGCCCCAGCAGGGACATGGCGAGGAATGCCACACGGAAGCCGGCATGGTCGATCAGCAGGCCGGCGGTGAGGGGACCGACGAAATTGGAGAGCGCCGGGCCGATGGCCAGCCAGGAGAAGGCCTGCCGCAGCTGCACCGGCCCGCTGACGATGCGCCCGACGTGTCGCTGCAGGGCGATGGACGCGGCGCCGGTGGCGCCGCCGTTGGCGAGCGCCGCCAGGCACAGCACGGGGAAGACCGGGAAGGCAGCGGCCAGGCCGGCAGCGGCCACCGCGGCCACCACCGCCAGGGCCACAGGCCGACGCAGTCCGTGCCGGTCGGCATAACGGCCGGCCGGCAGCGAAAGGAACACCTGGGTCAAGGCGAACAGCGCCAGCAAAACGCCCACGGCCAGCGGGCTGTAGCCTTCACGCAGCGCCAGCAGGGGAGCGGCCATGCGCATGCCCGCCATGCAGGCATGCAGGCAGGCCTGGCCGGCGATCAGGCGGGCGAGTTCGCGGCCGATGCCGGGGGGCGTGGCCGACGGGGTCCCGGCTTCAGGCGTCGGCATCGTCCCCCGCCTCCGCGGCATCGCCTGCGCGCGGCAACAGCGCCTGCGCCTGCTCCTCGGGCAAAGCCTCCACCACCTTCAGCGCGCGGCGCATCTGACGGGTGCGGGTCTCGGCCTTGTCGACGGTGTCGGCCGCCTTCTGCACCTGCTCCTTGATGCGGGCGACCCAGTCGCCATAGCGCTCGAACTCGGTCTTGACCGCGCCCAGCACCTTCCAGACCTCGGAGGCCTGCTGCTCCAGCGCCAGGGTGCGAAAGCCCATGTGCAGGCTGTTCAACATGGCCAGCAAGGTGGTAGGGCCGGCCAGAGTCACCCGGTAGTCACGCTGCAGCAGGTCCATCAGGCCAGGGCGGCGCAGCACCTCGGCATACAGGCTCTCCACCGGCAGGAACAGCACCGCGAAGTCGGTGGTGTGCGGCGGCGCGAGGTAGGACTCGCTGATCGTCTTGGCCTCCTGGCGGATGCGCGCCTCCAGCGCCTTGGAGGCGAGCTCCACGCCGGCGGCGTCGGCGCGGTCATGGGCGTCGAGCAGGCGCTCGTAGTCCTCGCGCGGGAACTTGGCGTCGATCGGCAGCCACACGGGCTGGCCGTCGCTGCTGCGGCCGGGAAAGCGGATCGCGAAGTCCACCCGCTGCCGGCTGCCCGGGCGGGTCTCGACCTGCTTGCCAAATTGCTCGGGGGTCAGCACCTGCTCGAGCAGCGCCTCGAGCTGCACCTCGCCGAACATGCCGCGGGTCTTGACGTTGGTCAGCACGCGCTGCAGGTCGCCCACGCCCTGGGCGAGGGTCTGCATCTGGCCCAGGCCCTGGTGCACCTGGTCCAGGCGCTCGGCCACCTGCTTGAAGCTCTCGGTGAAGCGCGTCTCGAGGGTCGACTGCAGCTTCTCGTCCACCGTCTGCCGCATCTCGTCGAGCTTGGCCGCATTGTTTTGCTGCAGCAGGGCCAGCTGCGCCTCCAGCGTCGCGCGCACCTCGGACAGGCGACGTGCGTTGGCCTCGCTCAGGCCCTGCAGCTGCAGGGCGAGGGTGTCGGCCACGTGCTTCTGCATCTGGGCCAGCTGCTGGCCGAAGGCATCGATGCGGTCGTTCTGGGTGCGGGTGGCTTCGGCGCCCTGGCGCACCAGGGACTCCTGGAACTGGGTCAGGGTCTGCCCCAATTCCTGGCGCAGCCCGCGGGAGGACTCACCCACCTCGCGGCGCAGTTCGCGCTCGAGGCGTTCGACACCGGCCTGCACCGCCTCGCGGGAAGATTCATCGGCCACCGGCTTGCGCACCAGCAGCAGCGCGAGCAGGCCCAGGTTGGCCGCGCCGAGCGCGGCGATCAGCCATTCCATCAGCGCTTGCTCCCGTCCAGGGCCTCGGGATTGAGCGGCGTCCTGGCCTGGCCCCGGGTGAGGAATTCGATCAGGTTGTCCGCCGCCAGGTCGGCCATCGCGCGACGGGTGCGCACGGTGGCACTGGCGATGTGCGGGGTGAGGACCACGTTGGGCACGGTGAGCAGGTCGGGGTGGACCTGGGGTTCGCCCTCGAACACGTCGAGGCCGGCGGCGGCGATGCGGCGCTCGCGCAGGGCGCGGGCCAGCGCGGCGTCGTCGACGATGCCGCCCCGCGCCACATTGACCAGGGTCGCGGTCGGTTTCATCTGCGCGATCTCGGCCTCGCCGATCGCATGGTGCGAGGCGGGCGAGTACGGGAGCACCAGCACCAGATGGTCGGCTTCGCGCAGCAGCGTGGCCTTGTCCACGTAGCGCGCCTTGCAGGCGGTCTCGGAGGCCTCGTCCAGGCGGGAGCGGTTGTGATAGATCACGTTCATGCCGAAGCCATGGGCGCCGCGCCGGGCGATGCCCTGGCCGATGCGGCCCATGCCCAGGATGCCCAGGGTGC
>CAZCTU010000095.1:0-6445 GCA_964501495.1 uncultured Ramlibacter sp. | reverse complement strand
GACGTGCGCTTCCTGGACAAGGGCGACGTGCAGAAGGTCGGCGGCGACAAGGTCAAGCAGGTGGTCAAGGTGCGCAGCGGCATCGAGACCGAGGCGTCCAAGAAGATCCAGCGCCTGATCAAGGACAGCAAGCTCAAGGTGCAGGCCGCCATCCAGGGCGACGCGGTGCGCGTCACCGGCGCCAAGCGCGACGACCTGCAGGCCGCCATGGCCCTCATTCGCAAGGACATGGCCGACCTGCCCCTGTCCTTCAACAACTTCCGCGACTGAGGCCCCACGACTGCGACCTCTCCAGCGGCACTTCAAGGCCCCTCGAGGCACCACCCTGACCACACCGCCCACCCCCACGCCCGCCGGGCCTGAGACCCCGGCCAGACCGGCATCTTCGGCCGCCGCCGACGAGACCTCGGCCTTCGGCCCCCTGCGCGTGCCGGTGTTCCGGCTCCTGTGGATCACCTGGCTCACCGCCAACACCACGATGTGGATGAACGACGTCGCGGCCGCCTGGCTGATGACGTCGCTGACCAGCACCCCGCTGTGGGTGGCCCTGGTGCAGGCCGCCTCCACCCTGCCCGTGTTCCTGCTGGCCCTGCCCTCAGGCGCGCTGGCCGACATCGTCGACCGGCGGCGCTACTTCATGGTCACCCAGTTCTGGGTCGCGGCCAATGCCACCCTCACCTGCGTGGTGGTGCTGGCGGGCTGGATGAACCCGCCGCTGCTGCTGGCGCTCACCTTCCTGAACGGCATTGGCCTGGCGATGCGCTGGCCGGTGTTCGCCGCCATCATTCCCGAGGTGCTGCCCCGGCCCCTGCTGCCGCAGGGCCTGGCCCTCAACGGCATCGCGATGAACGGCTCGCGCATCATCGGCCCGCTGCTGGCGGGCGCCATCATCGGCGCGGCGGGCAGCGCCTGGGTCTTCGTGCTCAACGCCCTGCTCTCGGTGATGGCCGGCTTCATCATCATGAGCTGGAACCGGGTGCACAAGGAGCATGTGCTGGGCCGCGAGCGCCTGCCCACCGCGATGCGGGTGGGGCTGCAGTGGGTGCGGCAGTCGGCGCGGCTCAAGGGCATCCTGCTGCGCATCGGCCTGTTCTTCTTCCATTCCACCGCCCTGCTCGCCCTCTTGCCCCTGGTGGCGCGCTCCATGCCCGGCGGCGGCGCCGGCACCTTCACCGTGCTGCTCTCGTCCATGGGCTCGGGCGCCATCGTCGCGGCCCTGCTGATGCCGCGGCTGCGGGCCGCCATGAAGCCCGAGACCATGCTGCTGGGCGGCACCTTCCTGCAGGCGGCGGCGATGACCACCGCGGTCTACGCGCCGGGCCTGCCGGTGGCCATGCCGGCCATGTTCTTCGCCGGCACCGCCTGGATCTCGGTGGCCAACACCCTCACCGTCTCGGCCCAGATGTCCCTGCCCGACTGGGTGCGGGCGCGCGGCATGTCGATCTACCAGATGGCGGTGATGGGCGCGGCCGCCAGCGGCGCGGCCATCTGGGGCCAGGTGGCCACACTGACCAATGTGCGCGAAGCGCTGACCCTCGCCGCCCTGACCTCGGTCACGGCCTCGGTTCTGGTGCACTGGCTGCGGCCCCTGCCCCCCAACGAAGTCGACCTGACCCCCGCCCGCGTGGTCCACATGCCGGAGCTGCCCGAGCGCCCGGGCCGGGGCCGGGTGCTCACGCGGGTGGAGTACCTGATCGACCCGGCCCACGCCGACGAGTTCCTTGCGCTGATGGAGGACAGCCGCCGTGGCCGCATCCAGCAGGGCGCGCTGGAGTGGCAGCTGCTGCACGACGTGGCCGAGCCCGGCCGCTACGTGGAGCAGATCCTGGACGAATCGTGGACGGAGCACCTGCGGCGCTTCGACCGCTGGACCACCACCGACATGCAGCTGCGTGAACAGCGCCTGGCCCTGCACCTGGGCGACGCGCCCCCCAAGGTGACGCGCTACGTCGTCGAGCGCACATGAAAAACGGGGCCTGCGGGCCCCGTCCTCATTTCAGCGTGGTGGCCGTGCCGAAGCCGCTCAGGCCTTCTTCGCCCCCAGGCGCGACTCGGTGCCGGCCACGAGGCGGTTGATGTTCTCGCGGTGGCGCCAGACCAGCAAGAGGCCCATCACCACCAGCGCGCCCAGGACCGGCGGACGAGCCGACCAGGCCACGCCGTCCCCGAGCAGGAAGTAGGCCGGCGCAAACACCGCCGACACCAGGGAGGCGAGCGAGGAGTAGCGGAAGAAGTAGGCAATGATCAGCCACGTGGCGCCGGTGGCCAGGCCCAGGAACAGGTCGATGCCGAAGACGGCGCCCAGGAAGGTGGCGACGCCCTTGCCGCCCTGGAAGCGGAAGAACACCGGGAACAGGTGGCCGAGGAAGGCCGCCACCGCCACCAGGCCCACCGTGCCCTCGTCCAGGCCCCAGGGCGCGCCGAACTGGCGCACCAGCAGCACCGGCACCAGGCCCTTGCAGGCGTCGAGCAGCAGGGTGATGAGGGCGGCGGGCTTGCTGCCCGAGCGCAGCACGTTGGTGGCGCCGGGGTTGCCGCTGCCGAAGGTGCGCGGGTCCGACAGGCCCATGAGCCGGCTCACGATCACGGCGAAGGCGAGGGACCCGAGGAGGTAGGCGGCCAGGGCGGCCAGGGCGGGGTTGAGCGCTTGCATGAGGCCGGATTCTGCCCCATGGCCGCCGGGCCCCGCCCCCGCCGCCACCCTCAGGAGGCCACCAGCTTGGACGCGCCCCCGTACACCCCGATCCGCGGGTCACCCCGGTGCTTGAAGGCGCGCAGGACCTGGCCGCGCATCTGGATGCCGTACTGCGCCATGAGCGCCTTGCCCTTGAGCTTGGTGCCGGGCAGGTTGGTGTTCCACCACTGGATCTGCGGGCTGCCGCCGGACTCGTGCAGGATGGCCAGCTGGGCCTGGCTCAGGGGATCCGGCACCAGGTCGGCCTCGGGGGCGCGGCCCGCGCCGAGGGTCATCTGCAGCGCCAGGTGGCGGGCCTGGGCCTCGGCCTCGGAGGTCCGGTCCTTGCCGCTCTTGCAGTTGATCAGGGTGCCGGTCCCCGGGAGCAGGCTGGCCAGCACGATGAGGCGCTTGACCAGCTTGTAGGGTTCGTTGCCGGCGCTGTGGTGCTGGTTGGTCATGTAGATGTGGGTGGCCTGCATCGCCAGGTCGATCAGGGCATTGCGCCGCCCGGGCACCGTCTCCACGCGCAAGGCCTCGCCGACCCAGCCGCCGATCAGCTCCGGATGCTCGCGCCAGGCGCGCCAGGCCAGCAGGTTGCCGCCCAGCAGGGTCTGGAGGGCGGCCCGGTTGTCGGCCCGGGTGCGGACGAATCCGCTGGTGGGGAGGTTGTGTGCGGCTTCATTCACCGGCACGTTCAGCGCCGCCACCTGGAAGCGCACCGGGCCCCGCTGGGTTTCCCCGTCGGGCCGGGTGGTGACCAGGCGGCCTTCGTCGTCACGGAGGACCCGGCCCTCTGCGTCCAGCATCGGCAGGGGCATCGCCTGGGGCGCGCGGGCGAGGTCCGCCCAGGCCTTGCGCTGGTCCCGCCACATCGCGAGCTCGTCGTTGTCGACCTTGCTGCGCCAGAAGTCGGGCGTCATCAGCGAGACCGAGGCCAGGCGCACCACCGGGGTCTGGCCCTGCGCGGCGCGGCGGGCGATGTCGGCCAGCACCGCGTCGGGCAGGGAGGCCATGGCCACCTCGGCCGCCTCTCGGGCGCGGCGCAGGGCGGCGGCCGCGCGCAGGCGGTCGATCAGCGGCGCGCCCAGGGACGAGCGCCGGAACCCGAGAAAGCCCTTGCCGGCATCCGCCCGGATGTGCCGGGCGGCTTCCTTCCAGGCGTTCTCCGGCCGCATCGCCCCGGCGCGGACGCTGCGCTGCAGGGCGCCGAGCGTGGGGTCTCCCACCTCCGCCGCCAGGTCCAGCGCCGCACGGCCCAGGACCTCGTCACTGAGCAGGGGATGGCCGTGGGAGTCCCGTCCGAGGCCCTTGCGGCTCAGGGCCAGCGGGGAGTGCACGCCATGCCGGGTCAGGGACAGCAGGGGTTCGCCGTGGCGCTGTCCGGGCAGCGCGAGGCCGGCCACCTCAAAGCGGGAAAGGTAGAGGTTGGTCGCATGCTTGTGCTGGCTGCGTTCATGGCAGTGCGCGCCCTGCACGCCGTCGGCCTGATAGGACTGCTCCAGGGCCTGGGTCGCCGCGATGGCCGGCCGTTGTTCGCACACGCCCGGCAGCTGCCGCTGCACCCGCCGGCCGGTGCCCGGGATCTTCTCACCGCTGACCGGCAGCAGGACCGGGTTGCGCACCACCGCATTGGGTCGGCGGCTGAGTTGTTGGCTCACCGTCGTCCGGAAGCGGGCTTCGATCACCGCGTCGCTCGGCCAGCGCAGCCCGGGGCTGGCCTCTCGCAGCCGGGCCACCGCGCCCTGGAGGCAGGCGAGGACGAAGTCCGGCTCGGGGATCAAGGCGTCCTCGAAGCAGGCGGGCTGCTGCCCGTCCAGGAATTCACGCACCGCGGAGGCCACCTGCGCCTTCGAGGCCTTGCGCTTGAGACCGAGGACCTTGGCGGGGTCGGCGATGAGGTCGCCGCCGGCATCGTCCGCCCGCCAGGCCTGCAGCGAGAGGTCCCCCGCCCGGGTACCGAAGCGGCGGGCCAGGGTGGCCAGCGACGCCTCCACCTCGCCCTCGGCCATGTCCGCGAGCGATCCCGGGCGGGACAGGGACGGCGACGAGGAGCGGGAAGGGCCGGGCGAGGCGTCGGCCAGCTTGGAGGGACTGGGGGGAGAGGCCAGCTGGCTGGGCGAGACGCTCAGCTGGGTCGTGGGTGAGGTGAAGCGGTTGCTGGCCGCGGGCGTTGAGAGGGAGGCGGCGCGCGCGGGCGTCGCAAGGGAGGTGGCACGCGCGGGCGTCGCAACAAGGGAGGCGGCACGCGCGGGCGTGACGGGAGGGGTGGCACGCGCAGGCGTGCCAGGGGCCGGGGCGGCCGAGGGGCCGGAGACGAGCGCGGGGCCGTGCTTGCCCTCGGCGCGGGCCGGGCGCGGCGTGCTGGCCGGCGCGGGCTGCGAGGGCCGGCGGACCTGGCGCGCACGCAGGGGCGGGTCGGATGCAGCGCCCCGCGCGACGTCGTGGACGAGGCCGTCCAGCACCGCCCGGGCAGCCTCCCAGTACAGGGCCTTGGACTGCAGCATGCGCGGCAGGTAGAAGACATGGTGCGACTCGGACGTGGCCAGGAAGTCCCTGCGCAAGGCCAGCTGGTGGTCGACGTCGGCCAGCACCTGCTCGCACGCGCGCCGGAGCTGGGCGGGCGCGAGGCCCTTCATCTCAGGCGAACGGGCCAGCTCGGCAGGGAACCTCTGCAGCAGTGCTGCGATCTCCTCGTGGCCATCGGCCAACTCGCCGCGCAGCTGCATCAGCTCCACCTCGAGCGCCGCACGCCGGGTGGGCGTCTCCATCGCGCCCTGCGCGGCCCGGCCTTCGGCGAGGCGGGCGTGCCGCAGGAACGCGTCCAGGCAGCGTCCGGTCTGGCGCGCCCAGGCCCGGGCCGCAGGCGAATACCCACCGCGGGTCGTCGCGAGCTCCAACACCACGCGCGCCTTCTCGGCCTGTGCCAGCGCCTGGGGCAGCGACAGCTCCGTGACCGGGCTCACCTCGCGCCCGGCCAGCGTCGGCGCGGGCGCGGCGGCCGACGCGCGCCGCGCGGCCGCAGCAGGAAACGGATGAATGGACACCAGCCGCGGAGAGCTGGAGCGGGACGAGGCAGATGACGACGAGGAAGAGGACGCGCCCTCTTCCATCGAAGTGAACTGCAGACGTCTATGGGCTTGGCCGGCGTGACCGCCGGTATGCTTGAACTCGGCCATGGAGGTACGGGAAGGAGGATGACGCCCCCTCAGTACCCCGGTCCCGGCGCAGGTTCAGCGAGACCGTATCAGCAGGCCGGGTCGCGGATCTCCCAGCGCACCTTGTCGATCGCGGCCAGCAGCTCAGGCGAGAGGCGGGTGCCCCAGGCGTCCAGATCCTCATCCAGTTGCGCGACCGAGGTCACGCCGATGATGGTGGAGGCGACCTGCCACTTGGTGTAGCAGAAGGCCAGCGCCATCTGCGTGGGCGTGAGGCCGTGCTCGCGCGCCAGCTGGTTGTAGCGGCGCGCGGCCTCGAAAGCCTCGGGCCGGCCCCAGCGCTGCTTGCGCACCGACTCGTACTTCGCAATGCGGCCGTCGGCCGGCGCGCCGGGCCCGGTCAGGCCGCTGGCGTCGTACTTGCCGGTCAGCAGGCCGAAGCCCAGGGGCGAATAGGCCAGCAGGGACACGCCCAGCCGGTGCAGGGTCTCGTCGAGGCCGTTTTCCAGCGCGCGGCTCACCAGGCAGTAGACGTTCTGCACCGAGGCGATGCGCGGCAGGTTGTGCTGCTCGGCGAGGCGCACGAACCTCGGTAGCATTCCCCATGGGCAGA
>CAZCTU010000094.1:304-6487 GCA_964501495.1 uncultured Ramlibacter sp. | reverse complement strand
TGCAGCGTCCACGACAAGGCCTGCATGCCGCCCAGGCTGCCACCCATGACGGCCGCCAGGGTGTCGATGCCCAGGGCGTCGAGCAGGCGGGCCTGGGCGTCGACCCAGTCTTCCACGGTGACCACCGGGAAGTCGGCGCCGTAGACGCGGCCGGTGTCGGGGTTCACGCTCATCGGGCCGGTCGAGCCGAAGCAGGAGCCGAGGTTGTTCACCCCGACGACGAAGAAGCGGTCGGTGTCCAGCGGCTTGCCCGGGCCGATCATGGTGTCCCACCAGCCCTCGGAGCCGGGCTGGCCTGCGTAGACGCCGGCGACGTGGTGGGAGGCGTTGAGCGCGTGGCAGACCAGCACCGCATTGCTGCGGTCGGCGTTGAGCGTGCCGTAGGTCTCGTAGGCCAGCTCATAGCCGCGGATCGACGCCCCGCTTTGCAGCGGCAGCGGCGCGTCGAAGCGCATCGATTGGGACAGGGCGACCAGGGTCATGGAGCAATGAAAAAGCCGGCATCGCCAAACACGATGCCGGCCGGGCCGGGCTTCGTCTTTAGCAGTACTTGTTGGAAGCGCCCGCAAGCGGAAGCAAATCGGCGCTTTGGTTGCAGTATAGGGCCTGTCGGCGGGCATCCCGTGCCGGCGTCGGCCGGTGGCGGCCGGCCGGGCCGACGTCCCCCTGCGGCTGGGACATGAGGCAAATCGACCACAGAAAGCAGGCGGGTTGACCCGTTCGGGCTTGCCTTCCTTGCCTGGACCGGAGAACTGTGTTCCATAATGGCCCCCGGGAGGCGTCCACCTGGGCGTTTTCCATGGTTTGCGGTGAACAGGTCACTTTCGCGTTGTCAGCAGGTCTTTGGCGCTTTCGGGACATCCATCGCTGGTCTCAATGTTTCTTTAGGAGTCCCGATTTCATGGGCAACAAACTGTACGTGGGCAACCTGCCCTATTCCGTGCGCGACAACGACCTCGAGCAAGCTTTCTCCTCCTTCGGCCAGGTGGTTTCCGCCCGCGTCATGATGGAGCGTGACACCGGCCGCTCGAAGGGCTTCGGCTTCGTCGAGATGGGTTCGCAAGAAGAGGCCAACGCGGCCGTCGAAGGCATGAACGGCCAGGCCCTGGGTGGCCGCAACGTCGTGGTCAACGAGGCCCGTCCGATGGAAGCCCGTCCCCGTACCGGCGGCTTCGGCGGCGGCGGTGGTGGCTTCGGCGGTGGCCGTGGCGAAGGCGGCGGTGGCGGCGGCTTCCGCAGCCCCTACGGCTCCGGCCCCCGTGGCGGCGGCGGCGGTGGCCGCGGCGGCTACTGATCCAGCGCCCGGCCACTGGCCGGGTTGAACTGAATCGCAAAACGGGGCTTCGGCCCCGTTTTTCATTGGGCATCCCATCCGACGGACTGCGTCCCGCCTACCGCAGCCGTCCCGGCTTTCCGACAGGGCCGCGGCACCCGCCGACTAGATTGGCGCGTCCCGGATCGATCCCCGATCCGCCCGCCCGGAAATCCATCTGGCCCCTGCGCAGGGGACGCCCGCCATGCCCCTGTCCTCGACGACGCAAGATCGGCCTTCCTGGCTCCTGCGGCTGCCCGGCCTGCTGCTGGCGACCGCGCTCCTCCTCCTGCCGGCGGCCTGGAACGGCCTGCCACTGATGTACCCGGACACGCCCACCTACCTGCGGGGGGCGGAGACGGGCCTGATGCGGCTGCTGGGTCCGGGCGTGGTGGCTCCCTGGGTCGCACCCGCCCCGCAAGGGGAAGGCGCCTCGAGGGCGGCCGGCGCGAATCCCGGTCCGGCCACCCCGGTCCCGGGCACGGTCCGCACCCCGCCCGCGCGCGCGGCGGGCCTGAGCGACCCCGAAGCGGGCGTGGTGCTCGCGGGCCGCTCGGTCTATTACGGCGCCCTGCTGGAGGCCGGGCAGCTCGCCGGCAGCCTGTGGTGGGTCGCCATTGCCCAGGCCCTGTGTCTGGCCTGGCTGCTGCGGCTGCTGCTGGTCGGGGGCTGGGGCCTCTCCGCCCCGGCCTTCCTGGCGACCACCGGCCTCCTGGCGCTGGCCTCGCCGGCCGGGCTGTTCGCGGGGCTGCTGATGCCGGACGTCTTTGCCGGCATCGCCATCCTTGCGACCGCGCTGCTGCTGGCGCCGGGATGGGCGCTGCGCCCGGGGGAGAAGGCGGCGCTGGTGCTGCTGCTGCTGTTCGCCCTGTCCGCGCACGCCAGCCACCTGGCGATCGTCGCCGTGATGCTGGCGGGGGCCATCGCCTGGCAACTCGGTGGCGTCTGGCGAGCCCGGCGCACGGCACGCATCGAGTCCATCCGAAGGGTGATGGCCGGACCGGGGCCGGTGAATGGGAATGCCGCCGGCGGTCTGGCCCGGGGGGGTCGGACGCCCCACGGAAACCTCAGGCAGAACGGCCTCTCGGCTTCGGGGATCGCCCTGGTCACCGCCTGCGTGGCTGGCGCGCTGCTGGCCGAGGCCGCCTTCTCCCAGGCCGTGACCCGGGCGGTGGGCACGCCGCCGCTGCGCCTGCCGCACCTGACCGCGCGCGGGGTCGACCAGGGCCCGGGCACCGCCTACCTGCGCCAGGTCTGCCCCCGCCTCGCGCCGGCCGAGCGCTGGGCCGCCTGTGACTTCCTGGGCCGCTACCCGCTGGCCTGGACCGACTTCCTCTTCGAGCCCGACCCGGCACGCGGCGTTTTCGCGCCGGCCGACGCGGCGACCAAGCGGCGGCTCTCGCAGGAACAGGCCGCCCTGGCCTGGCAGGTGCTGCGCCACGACCCGGCGGGCGTGCTGGGCGGCATGGCGGGCGACGCGGTGCGGCAACTGGGCATGTTCCGCATCGACGTCTGGGGCCTGGGTGGGCGCGAGCTGGCCTTGTACGAGGGCCGGGTGCCGCCGGCGCTGATGGCGGCGATGCAGGCCAGCCGGGGCGCGCGCGAACCCTTCTGGCAGGACCGGTTCTCGGCGATCACCCAGGCGGCTGTCGCCATCAGCCTCGTGGCCTTGCTCGCCCAGGGCGGACTGGGGTGGCGCGGCCGGCGCAGGGGCCGCTTTACGGACGCCGGGCCCCTGGCGGCCGGGGCCCTCGCCGGCCTGGTCCTCAACGCCGCGGTCTGCGCCGCGGCGGCCGCGCCGCTGGACCGCTTCCAGGCCCGGGTGGTGTGGCTGCTGCCCCTGCTGGCCGTCGGCCTGGCGCTGCGGCCAGCGCCGCGCAGGAAGGCGACCCCGGACACGAGCACCCCCATGGACCCGGCCCGCGCCAGGTCCCCCTCGACACGCTGGGCCACTCCGGTCCGGCCGGCCACCCCGGAAGGAGGCGCCTCATGAACGGCGAAGACCTGGCGCGCGGACGCGGCGCCCCTGCAGCCCCCGCCCGCCGCGCGCACTGGCGCGACTACCTGCGCATGGCGCGCCTGGACCACATGACCAAGCACGTGTTCATCCTGCCCGGCCTGGTGCTGGCGTGGATGCTGCGCGAGCCGCCGCTGGAGGGCGCCCCCTGGCGCATCGGCCTGGGCCTGGCCAGCGCGGTGGCGGTGGCCTCGGCCAACTACCTCCTGAACGAATGGCTGGACCGGGCCTTCGACGCCTTCCACCCGGACAAGTCCGCGCGGCCCGCGGTGCAGGCGCCGCTCTCGCCGCTGTGCGTCTGGGCGGCCTACGCCTTCGCGTCCGTGCTGGGGCTCGCGCTGGCCGGCGAGGTCGGGCCGCTGTTCTTCGCCACCAGCCTGCTGTTCTGGCTCTCGGGCGTCGTCTACAACGTGCGCCCGCTGCGGGCCAAGGACCAGCCCTTTCTCGACGTGCTGTGCGAGTCCTTCAACAACCCGCTGCGGCTGATGCTGGGGTGGGCGATGCTGGAGGAGGCCACGCTGGCGCCGGCGTCCCTGCTGCTCGCGTACTGGATGGGAGGCGCGTTCCTGATGGGGGCCAAGCGCCTGTCCGAGTACCGCGAGATCGCCGCCGGCCCGGGCCTGGCGGTGCTGCACCGCTACCGGGCGAGCTTTCGCGGCTACACCGAGGAGCGGCTGCTGGTGTCCTGCTTCGTGTACGCGCTCCTGTCCACGCTGCTGCTCGGGTTCTTCCTGGTGAAGTACCGCATCGAGTACCTGGTGGCCTGCCCCTTCGTGATCGCGCTCTTCGCGCACTACCTGTCGCTGTCGCTGCGCGCCGGCTCGGTGGCGCAGAAGCCCGAGAAGCTGTTTCGCGAGAAGCGGCTGATGATGATCAGCGGCATGACGGTGCTGGCCCTCATTGGCCTGAGCTTCGTGCAGATCCCGCGCCTGCAGTCGCTGGCCGAGCCGCACTACCTCCACCTGGAGACACGGCGATGAGCGAAGGACGGCGCAAGGACCGGGCGGCGGGCCCGGCACTGGACTGGGACCGCATCGCGCTGGTGGTGTTCGACATGGACGGCACACTCTACGACGCGCGCCGCCTGCGCTGGCGCATGGCGGCCTGGCTGCTGGCCCAGGCGCTGCGCGATCGCAGTCTGGCGCTGCCCCGCACGCTGGTGGCCTTCCGCCGCATGCGCGAGGCCCTGGCCGAGGCGGGCGCGCGCGTCTCCGACCGGGCCGGGGCCGAACCTGCCGCGGGCGTCGACTTCCTGCGCCTGCAGTACCGCCTGCCGGCGCAGCGCCTGGGGTGCCGCCCGGCCGAGGTCCAGGCCCAGGTGGAGGCGTGGATGGAGCAACGCCCGCTGCGCTGGCTGGCCGCCTGCCGCCGGCCCGGGGTGGAGGCGCTGTTCGACGCCCTGCGCGCGCAGGGCAAGCGGGTGGCGGTGCTGTCCGACTACCCGGCCCGGGACAAGCTGGCCGCGCTGGGCCTGCACGCCGACACCGTGGTGTGGGCCGGGGACGCCGGCGTGGGCCGGCTCAAGCCCGACCCGCGCGGCCTGCGGCAGATCCTGGCGCGCACCGGCGTCGGCGCCGACCGCACCCTGGTGGTGGGCGATCGCGCCGACCGTGACGGCGCGGTGGCGGCGCGGGTGGGTGCGCAGGCGGTGCTGGTGGGGCGTCCGGGCGGTGCGGGCGCCCGCTGGCGCCATCTCCTGCCGGGCGCGGGAACCAACGCGAGGGTAGGCGCCGAGACGGACCCCGGTCTCGCGGCGAGATCCGGGGCTGCCCACACCGGCGGTGCGCCCCCGCCGATCTGGGTGCGCGGATTCGAGGACCCGCTGTTCGCGCCCCTCATCACCCCGATGCCGGCGGCGGCCATGGCCGCGCCTTCGCACTGAGGCGAACACGATGCAAGCCTCGCATGCGATGTGGCTGCGCCTGCCGCGGATGCTGCGCTACGCCTGCACCGCCGGGTTGGCCGCGGCGGTGGACATTGGCGGCTTCCTGGTTCTGTCGACGGCGCTGTTCGTGCTCGTGCCGGGCGCGCTGGCGCCGGGCCTGTGGGTGGTGAGCGTCGGGGTGGCCGCGGCCCTGAGCTTCCTGCTCGCCGCCGCGGTGAACTACCGACTGAGCGCGGGCTGGGTGTTCGACCATGAATGGAAAAACGCCCGGCGGGCCGGGCGTTTTCTGGTGGGGGCCAGCCTGGGGCTGGCGGTCAATGCGGGCGCCACCACCGCGCTGGCGGTGTGGGCGCTCTGGCCGCCGCTGGCGGCCAAGGTGGCCGGGGTGGGCCTGGCCTTCGGCGTCAACTTCAGCCTCAACGCGCGCTGGGTGTTTGGCCGGGGCGGCCAAGCCAGCCAGACGCGTCAGGGCCGCTGAGAGCCGCAGGCCGGCTGCGCCGGCGCGGACCTCAGGCGGCGACGGACGCCAGGGCGGCGTTGAACGTCGCGCTGGGGCGCATCACGGCGCTCACCTTGCTGCGGTCGGGGAAGTAGTAGCCGCCGATGTCGGCCGGCTTGCCCTGCACCGCATTGAGCTCGTCGACGATCTTCTTCTCGTCGCGGGCCAGCGCCTCGGCCAGGGGCTTGAAGCGCTTGGCCAGCTCGGCGTCCTCGGTCTGCGCCGCCAGCGCCTGGGCCCAGTACAGGGTCAGGTAGAACTGGCTGCCACGGTTGTCGAGTTGACCGGTCTTGGGCGAGGGGCCCTTGTTGTTGTCCAGGAGCTTGCCGGTGGCCGCGTCGAGCGCGGAGGCGACGATCTTGGCCCGGGCGTTGCCGGTCTTGATGCCTTCTTCCTCCAGGCTCACCGCCAGCGCGAGGAACTCGCGCAGCGAGTCCCAGCGCAGGTGGTTTACCTCGACCAGCTGCTGC
>CAZCTU010000094.1:0-284 GCA_964501495.1 uncultured Ramlibacter sp. | reverse complement strand
GGTGTAGCGCATGGCGCGCACCTGGCTCATGATGTGCAGGTCCAGGCCCTTGGTGTCGTGGTCCTTGAGGTAGGTGTTGACCTTCTTGATCAGCTCGGCCTCGTGCGGACGGTAGGAGTCCAGCCAGAACACCGCGGTCATGCCGGAGTTGCGGGCGCGGGTGACGGCCAGCTTGACCCAGTCGCGGATGGCGGCGTCCTTGACCTGGCACATGCGCCAGATGTCGCCTTCTTCGACGTTTTGAGACAGCAGCACTTCGCCGGTGTTCAAGTCGGTGATGTTGG
>CAZCTU010000093.1:0-6526 GCA_964501495.1 uncultured Ramlibacter sp. | reverse complement strand
GCACCCGCTTCTCGGAGATGTCCATCTTGGAAATCACCTTGATGCGGGAGGCCAGCTTGTCCTTGATGGCTACTGGCGGCGAGGCCATCTCACGCAGCTCGCCGTCGATGCGGAAGCGCACGCGGTAGTTGTGCTCGTAGGGCTCGAAGTGGATGTCCGACGCCCGCGCGCTGAACGCGTCCAGCAGCATCTTGTGGAGGAACTTGACGACCGGCGCGTCCTCCACCTCGGCGGAGGCGGCCTTGTCGTCCTCGGTGGCGAGGCCGACGTCCAGCGTGGCCTCGTCGAACTGGAAGTCCTCGCCGATGAGGCTGTCCATCGCCTCGGCGGTGGTGGTGGACTGCGCGTCGACCAGCCGCGAGAGCTTGTCGTACTCGGCCAGCACCCAGTCCACCCCCATCTGGCTGGTGAACTTGATGCGCTCGGCGGCCTGCTGGTCGGACGGGTCGGCAGTGGCCACCGAGAGCCGGTTGTTGCGCCGGGCCAGCGCCGCCACCCGGAAGGTCTGGCACAGCTTGGGGTCCAGCAGGTCCTTGGGCAGGCGCTGGGTGTCGACCGCGTCCAGGTCCAGCAGGGGGACGCCGAAGGCGGCCGAGAGGGTGTGGGCCAGGTCGGCGGGCGAGACCGCGCCGGAGCCGGTGAGCTCGGCGATGAAGGTCTGGCGGGTGGAGAGGGCCTTGCGGTAGATGGCCTGGGCGGCCTTTTGCTCGAGCTTGCCGGCGGCGATGAGGGCGCGGGCCAGCCCGGGCAATGCGGGCGGCGTCTCCACGGGGGTGGCAGGGGTGGTTTCAGCGACGGCCATCGGCGTTGGGTAGGGGCGCCTTCCCCATGGCGCCCGGATTTTGACTGCGGGCTAGGGTCGCCCAAGTTGAAAGTACTTTAAATGTATCAATCGAATTCAGAAATGGGAACCCTGGTGTGACCCTCGCCACAGATTTCGGCGCCCTGCAGTCCCGGGCGATGGATAGCCACCCAGCATGCAGTCCCCCCCCTCGACGATCGCCATCGGCCCGCTCCCCGACGACCTCCATCGGGTTCCCTGGCCTGAACGGTTCATCCTGGTGTTGAGCGCCGGCAGTCTCGGGGATGCCCTCCAAATGTCCCCCCTGCTCGTCGCACTGCGGGGGCGTTTCCCCGGCCGCGCCATCGTGCTGGCCCATCCCAGCCGGGCTGCGGCGCAGGCCCTGGCGGTGCCGGGTCTCGTTGACTTGCTTCTCACCATCAATCCCATCAAGGATCCCTCGCGCCTCTACCGTCACTTGCCGCGTACCGGGTGCGAACTCTTCGCTCGGTGGCGCTATGTGGTGGACTACACCCCGCTTTCTTCCGCCCTGAGCCAGGAGGAGCGCGCCTTCCTCGACGCCACCCGACCCCTGCAAGCGCCCTGGGGCGAACCCTTTTTTCGTGAGGGGAAGGATTGCCCGCGCCTGTGGCGCAGGGCCTGGGCGGTCGGCCTCAACCTGTACCGCTTGTCGGCCTTGACGGCGGGTTTCGAGGGCGCCGACTTCGAGGCATTGCGCACGGCACGGGCTCCCGATTCATCCCTCGCCCGTTTTCACTTGCCGCCCCGTTACCTGGTCGTGGGCAATTCGGCATACATCACCCATGCCGTCCGCCACCAGTGCACCAAGCTGCTGCCGCACCCCCGGATGCAGGCTCTCGTCCGTGAATTGCGCGCATTGGGGCTGTCCCTCGTGCATCTGGGCGCCAGCCGCGACGAGCCTGCGCTGGAAGGGATTGATCACGACCTCCGGGGCCGGACCTCGATCCCCGAAGCCGCGGCCGTGCTGGCCCGGGCGGCCAGCTTCGTAGTCCCCGAAAGTGGCCTGTCCAACCTCGCGCGGGCCGCCGGTGCTCGCGGCGTGGTGTTCTTCGGCTCGACGCCCCCGGAGTTCTTCGGCTTTCGCCACAACATCAATGTCGCCCCCCGGTCCTGTGGCGGTTGCTGGTGGTCGACACCCTCCTACCTTTCCCAGTGCCCCCGCCTGCAGCGCAGACCGGACTGCGTCGATTCGATTTCCACGCAGGCACTCGTCTCCGCCGTGGCTTCCCAGGTGTCGGCATGAAGCGGTCCGTCCCGATCACTCCGGGAACGAATGCTGATGCGCGTTCGGTTGTCGTCCAGGCCGAAGGCCTGATGGGGGCAGGGCGGATTGCCGACCTCCGCGCACTGCTTGACTCCCTCGACCGGGTGCATGGGGAACGTTTCGGCGGGGCAGACCTCTGGACCGCCCGCCTCGTGATCCTCCGGGAAGATGGCCCGCGCGACCTGGTGTCGCCACCTTCTGCGCAATGGCAGGCGCGTGCCGAGAGGCTCTCCGGCGAAGTGGACGCCGGCCTGGATTTTTCCGTGTTGTCCGGGATACGGCTGGCGGCCTTGGGGCTGGCTTGCGTCGGCTTGGGCTGGGCTGACCTCGCCTTGCGCGTTTCCAGGCGCCTGATCGCCGAGTTCGATCCTCGGGGCGAAGGGGGTGATTCCTGCCTGGGCGAGGACGGCCCTTTCGACCTGATTCCCGCCCTGCTGGCCTTGCTCCTAGACCAGGGAAGACGCGCTGAAGTCGATGCCCTCATCACGGCGGTGGCTGCGCTCGGCCCGGCCCAGCAGCATCTGGCGCAGCGGTGGCGGGCCCTGCTTCCTGGGGCGGCTGCGCCCAGGCTTGCCCAGGCGCGCAAGGACCAGGTACTGACCTTCCTGCGTTGGCGTGCGCTCGACGATCCGACCTATTTTCTGGACAGGGGGCATTGGGATGAGTGGTGACAAGCTGATCAGCGAAAGCAGGATTCACCTGGCCCTGGACGGCCCGGGCCAGGTGGTGGATGTGGGTGCCCATGTCGGCACTTTTTCGCTGGCGCTGATGCAGAACCCCGGGATCCGTGTGCTCGCGTTCGAGCCCTTGCCCTGGGTCCGCGGCGACCTCGTCGCGCGCATTCATGGCGACCCCGACATTCCTCGCCGCAGGTTCCGGGTGCTGCCCTACGCCTTGGGCGCCCGGGACACCATTGCCCGGTGCCGGCCGTTCATCAGCTGTGAGCTCGAAGAGCGCCATGCCGAGGGATGCACCTGGGCTGTTCCCGCTTATCTCGATGCCCTGGGCTACGACGGATACTTCATCCACGAGGAGCAGCTTCATCCAGTCTCGGCCCTGCTGCGGCCACGGATGCAACGCGCGTCCGAGTCGCCCGGATCCGGGGAGTATTCAGACCCCTACATTTTCGAGTTCTACTTCATTCATCGCAGCCAGCCCGGCCGGCTGCAGGATCTGGTGGACCTCGTGCCTGGCGGCTACGAGCGGGCCGATCCCGGCGGCCTGTAGCCGACGGCTCAAGAAGCGCTTGGCCGCACCGTGAGCGGGAAAGTGCGGACAACAAAAAACCCACACGCCTTGCGACATGTGGGTCTCTTGTGAATCCTGGTCGGGGTGAGAGGATTCGAACCTCCGGCCTCTACGTCCCGAACGTAGCGCTCTACCAGGCTAAGCTACACCCCGATTTCGCCGCCAGGGACAGGCCCTTTTGCGGAAAGGCGAGATTGTAGCAAATGCGCCCGAGGCTCTGGCCTGTCAGCAGACCTTGCGAGCAATCTTGTGCGCCGGCGTGTCTGGTTCGATCTCTTTCCAGTCCTGCAGCATGCCGGTCTTTTCGATCTCCCGGCCTCCGAGCATCGGGCCGCTGTAGTAGGTCAGGTGCATGATGCGCGCCATCTGGAGCCGGCAGTTGACCCACACCTGCGCGCGCGTCGACAGGTAGGCCTTGCCCTCGGCGGTGAACTGGGGCTTGCGGTAGTCGAGCGCCGTCCACACCTCCTTGCGCTCGTTCCGGGTCTCGATCGAGGCGGGGTCGAGGTAGAACATGCCCTGTTCTGCCAGCATGACCGGTTCCCAGCGCGGGGCGGCAAGTGCCGGGGTCAGTGCCAGGGCGGCCGCGACTGCCAGGGCGCAGGCGGCGAGCCGCTGGGTGGCTTGCTTATCGATGTGCATGTTGACCAGTCTAGCGGCCTGTCCGGCGGGTCGCCATCCCAGGGGGCATGGCGCTCGAGCGGGCTTGATCCCGGTCAAGCCGGGGTGCGCTCAGGTCCGCCGCTCGAGCAGCGACGCGGCCAGCTGGTGCAGGGCCTGCGCATGGGTGTTGCGCGGCAGGATGGCCAGGCAGTCGATTGCCCGCTGCGCCTCGGCGGCGGCGGCGGCCCGGGCCACCTCGAGCGACCCCGTCTCGCGCACGATGGCGACGATGGCGTCGAGCGCGTCGACCGAGCCGTTCTCGATCGCCTCACGGATGGTGGCCGCCTGCGCCGGGGTGCCGCGCTGCATGGCGGCGATGAGTGGCAGGGTGGCCTTGCCTTCGCGCAGGTCGTCGCCCAGGTTCTTGCCCATCTCGGCGGCGCTGCCGTCGTAGTCGAGGACGTCGTCGATCACCTGGAAGGCAGTGCCCAGGGCCTGGCCGTAGTTCGCGCAGGCCTCCTCGACCTCGGGCGTGCTGTCCGCCAGCACCGCGGCGAGGCGGGTGCTCGCCTCGAACAGCTTGGCGGTTTTGGAGCGGATGACGCGCAGATAAGCCCCCTCGTCCAGCGAGGCGTCGTGCATGTTCATCAGCTGCAGCACCTCGCCCTCGGCGATGACGTTGGTGGCTTCGGCCAGGATCTCCATCACGCGCATGCTGCGCGCGTCGACCATCATCTGGAAGGCGCGGGAGTAGAGGAAGTCGCCGACCAGCACGCTGGCCGGGTTGCCGAAGGTCTCGTTGGCCGTGGCATTGCCCCGGCGCATCGTCGAGTCGTCCACCAGCACGCTGGCCGGGTTGCCGAAGGCCTGGTTGGCGGTGGCGCGCCCGCGGCGCAGGGTGGAGTCGTCCACCACGTCGTCGTGCAGCAGGGTGGCAGTGTGGATGAACTCCACCACCGCGGCCAGGTTGAAGCGCTGCTCGCCGGTGTAGCCCAGGACGCCCGACATCAGCAGCAGCAGGGCGGGCCGCAGGCGCTTGCCGCCGGCCTGGATGATGTAGCGGGAGACTTGGCCCACCAGGGGCACGCCGGAGTCGAGGCGCCGGGCGATCACCGCGTCGACCTCGCGCATGTCGTCCGTGATCAGGGCCAGGGGGGAGGCGGCGGGGGCGTTCACTGTGAAATGAGTATTTTGGTGTGCGTCGGGCGCAGGCCGGCCGCCTGGGGGCCCCTGGCGGGGCGGGCGGAACGGGCGGGACGGGGCGGGCGGATTATAGGAAGCCGCGGCCCCGGGACCCGTGACGGGTGCGGGATACGGCTGGGTAAGTACAAACCATGCTATAGTCGCGGGTTCCTTCGGAAATCCGTCCGTCGGAATCTCATTTCAAGAGGTCTTCAATGTACGCGGTCATAAAAACCGGCGGCAAGCAGTATCGCGTTGCCTCCGGCGAAAAAATTAAAGTAGAACAGATTGCTGCGGACGTAGGCCAGGAAATCGTGATCGACCAGGTCCTCGCAGTCGGCAACGGCGGCGAACTCAAGGTCGGCACTCCCCTGGTGTCCGGTGCAACTGTCAAAGCCACGGTCGTGGCGCACGGCAAGCACGACAAGGTTCGCATCTTCAAGATGCGCCGTCGCAAGCACTACCAGAAACGCCAGGGCCATCGCCAGCAGTTCACCGAGCTGCAGATCGGCGCGATCTCGGCTTAAGGAGAAACGGACATGGCACAGAAAAAAGGCGGCGGCTCTACGCGAAACGGGCGGGATTCCAAGCCCAAGATGCTCGGCGTGAAGGCCTTCGGCGGTGAGCTGATCAGCGCCGGCTCGATCATCGTGCGCCAGCGTGGCACCAAGTTCCATCCCGGCGTGAACGTCGGCGTGGGCAAGGACCACACCCTGTTCGCCCTGGTGGACGGCCACGTCTCCTTCGCGGTCAAGGGTGCGCTGAACAAGCACACCGTGAACATCACCCCGGCGGCCTGAAGGCCTCGGGTCGGAGGGCCGGGTTGATCCCGGCCCCCACACGAAAAGGCCCTGCGTTTTCTGGCGCAGGGCTTTTTTCTTGTGGCACGCTCAGGCCCTGGGCTCGAGTGCCCGGCTTTCCAGGAATCCCCATCATGAAGTTCGTCGACGAAGCCTTCATCGACATCGCCGCCGGCGATGGCGGCAACGGCTGCGTGTCCTTCCGGCACGAGAAGTACAAGGAGTTCGGCGGACCCAACGGCGGCGACGGCGGCCGGGGTGGCCATGTGTACGCGGTGGCCGACCCCAACCTCAACACCCTGGTCGATTACCGCTACTCGCGCCGGCACGAAGCCGGCCGTGGCGAGCACGGCATGGGCTCCGACATGTTCGGCGCCGCCGGCCGGGACATCACCCTCAAGATGCCGGTGGGCACCATCATCACCGACGCCGAGACCGGCGACGTGCTGTTCGAACTGCTCACGCCGGGCGAAGTGATCACCATCGCCAAGGGCGGCGATGGCGGCTTTGGCAACATGCGCTTCAAGAGCGCCATCAACCGCGCCCCCAGGCAAAAGACTCAGGGATGGTCTGGCGAAAGAAAAATGCTCAAATTGGAGCTAAAAG
>CAZCTU010000092.1:0-6535 GCA_964501495.1 uncultured Ramlibacter sp. | reverse complement strand
CCTTGGCCTTGGCCGTGTCCTGCACGCCGGGCAGCTGCACCACGATGCGGTCCAGACCCTGCTGCTGGATCACCGGCTCGGCCACGCCCAGCTCGTTGATCCGGTTGTGCAGGGTGGTGATGTTCTGCTTGAGGGCCTGCTCCTGCACCTTGCGGGCGGCCTCGGGCTTGATGGTGGCGGTGAGGCGGTAGTCGCTGCCGTCGGGGCCAGTGGTGACGGCCAGGTCGGGGAACTGGTTGGCCACCAGCTTCTGCGCCTGCTCCATCACCGGGGCTTCGCGGAAGCGGACCTCGACGGCCTGGCCGTTGCGGTTGATGCCGCTGTGGCGGATGTTGGCCTCACGCATCTGAGTGCGCAGGTCGCCGGCGAAGGACTCGGCCCGCTTGGTGAGCGCGCCCTGCATGTCCACCTGCAGCATGAAGTGCACGCCGCCGCGCAGGTCCAGGCCCAGGTACATGGGCGCCGCGTGCAGCGCGCTGAGCCAGGCCGGGGAGGCGGGAATCAGGTTGAGGGCGACCACATAGGGCGCGTCGGCCGGGTCGGGCACCAGGGCGCGCTGGATCGCGTCCTTGGCCTTGAGCTGGTCGTCGGTGCTGTCCATGCGGGCGCGCACCGAGGTGCCTTCCAGCGCGATGGAGTGGGGCTTCAGGCCGGCCTGGGCCAGGGCCTGCTCGACCCGCGCCAGGGTGGTGGCGTCCACGCGGGTGGTGGACTTGCCGGCCGAGACTTGGACGGCCGGCGCCTCGCCGAAGAAATTGGGCAGCGTGTAGACGATGCCCACCAGCAAGGCGACCACCAGGATGACGTACTTCCAGAGCGGGTAGCGGTTCATGGACGGAGACTGCGAATCAGCGGGGGAGGGCCGCGAGGCCCGACAGGCGCGGGGGCCGGGCGGCGGGTGCCGCGCGGCCGGTCCCGGCGATTACTTCAGGGTGCCCTTGGGCAGGACCTGGGCGATGGCGCTGCGCTGCACCTGGATCTCGACGCCGGCGGCGACTTCCAGGCTGATGTAGCTGTCGCCCATCTTGGCGATCTTGCCGGCGACGCCGCCGGCGGTGACGATCTCGTCGCCCTTGGCCAGGGCCTCGAGCATGGCCTTGTGCTCCTTCTGGCGCTTCATCTGGGGGCGGATCATGACGAAGTACAGGACCACGAACATGAGCACGAGCGGCAGCATGCCGGACAGGGAGGAGAACATGTCGCCGGCACCGGCGGCGGCCGGGGCGGTCTGGGCGTAAGCGGAGGAAATGAACACGGGAGCTCCTGGTTCTTGGGGAAACATGCAAAGCCGCCGGGGCACGGGCTGTCCGGAAAGGGACTGTCCGGCCGTCCGACGGCGCTTGGCGGGCATTGTAGGGTGTGCGCCCTCTCGGAAAGCCCGACGGGGAGAAGGGACGCGCGGGCCGCGCTCAGCGCGCCTGGGGCTCGGTCATCTGGGGGCCGCCGGCAGGCGCAGCACCGCGCGCAGCCCGCCCAGACCGGCCGAGGCCTCCAGCGCCAGACGCCCCCCGTGCAGGCGGGCGCCGTCCTGGACGATGGCCAGCCCCAGGCCGGAGCCGGGCACCGATTCGTCCAGCCGCACGCCCCGGTTCACCACTTCCGCCAGGCGGTCGGCGGCAATGCCAGGCCCGTCGTCCTCGACCGTGATCTCGAGCTGCGCCGGGTCGTCTTCGGCCGCCCGCGCCGCCACCCGGACCCGGCTGCGCGCCCACTTGCCCGCGTTGTCAAGCAAATTGCCCAGCATTTCCTGCAGGTCGGGCGCCTGGCCGGCGAAGTCCGGGAGAACCTGGGACAGCTCGCTGTCCCAGGCCAGTCCGCGGTCGGCATGCAGGCGCGGCAGGGTCCGCAGCAGCCCCTGCAGGACGGGGGCGACGGCGCAGCGCTGGCCGGGCTGGCGGCCGGCGGCCATGCGGGCGCGGGCCAGGTGCCAGTCGACCTGGCGCCGGGCGGCCGCTACCTGGGCGCGGACCTGGGGCGCCCAGCCGGGCTCGCCGGGGGCACCCGCACCCGTGGCTGCACCCGCACCGGCGTCGCCGCGGGCCGCGAGCTGGTCCAGCACCGCCAGGGGCGTCTTCAAGGCATGGGCGAGGTTGCCGGCCTGCACCCGGGCCTGCTCCACCATCTCCTGGTTGCGATCGAGCACCGAGTTGAAGCCGTCGACCAGGGGCTGCACTTCAGCCGGAAAGCGCCCCGCCAGGCGGGCGGTCCGGCCCGATTGCAGCTCGCGCAGGCTGCGCTGCAGGTCACGCAAGGGACGCAGGCCCACCGCCACCTGGGCCCAGGCCGCCGCGGCGAGCAGCGCACCCAGGACCGCGAGCGACACCCCCAGCATGCGGGAGAACTCGGCGGCGGCGGCCTGCGCCGGGGCCAGGTCCCCGGCCACCGCGAGGCGCCAGGCGCCGGCGCTGCCAGCGGCCTCCTCCTCCCTCCCCTGGGCGCGAACACTGCGTTCGAGCACCAGCAGCGGCCGGTCCTGCGGCCCCGGGACCGTGTGCACATGGATCTGGCCGTCGGCCGGCACGTCGACCGGCAGGGTCAGCTGGGCGTCCCACAGCGAGCGCGAGCGGGCAAGGGCAGGCTTCGGGAGTGCGGGCTCCGCGCGGCCATCCGCCGCAAGCGCGTCGAGCTGCCAGTACAGGCCGGACAGGGGACGCTGCCAGCGCGGGTCTGGCAGCGAAGCCGGGTCGATGCGCGGCGGCGCGCCCGGCGTGAAGTCGAGCCGGGCGGTGAGCTGGTCGAGCTGCTGCGTGAGCTCGGCCTGGAACTGGCGCTGCACATGGTCGGCGAACAGGCGACCCAGGGCGAACCAGGCGAGCACGAGCGCGACCGCGATGGCGGCCAGGGTGGCCGCCAGCAGGCGCCAGCGCAGGGACCGCGATGCGTTCACGGCGCCACCAGCCGGTAGCCCAGGCCGCGCACCGTCTCCAGCCCGACCCCGGGCAGCTTGCGCCGCAGGCGGGCGATGAAGACCTCGATGGTGTTGGAGTCACGCTCGAAGTCCTGCGCGTAGATGTGCTCGGTCAGCTCGGCGCGCGAGACCACCGCGCCCGGCCGATGCATCAGGTAGGACAGGACCTTGTATTCGTGCGCGGTCAGGGTCACCGGCTGGCCGTCCAGCGTCACCCGGCCGCTGCGGGTGTCCAGCGACAGCGGGCCGCAGGCGAGCAGGGGCGAGGCCAGGCCGCCGGCGCGGCGGATCAGGGCCCGCAGCCGGGCCAGCAACTCCTCCGGGTGGAAGGGCTTGGTGAGGTAGTCGTCGGCGCCGGCGTCGATGCCCGCCACCTTCTCGTGCCAGCTGTCCCGCGCAGTGAGGATGAGAACAGGCATGGTGCGGCCCGCCTCGCGCCAGCGCTGGAGCACCGTCAGGCCGTCGACCTGCGGCAGGCCGAGGTCGATGACCACCGCGTCGAAGCTCTCGGTCTCACCCAGGAACTGGGCGTCGCGGCCGTTGTCGGCCTCGTCGACCGCGTAGCCGGCCTCCTGCAGGCCAGCGCGCAACTGCGCGCGCAGCAGGGGTTCGTCTTCGACGAGCAGGATGCGCATCGGAAAAGTCTATCGCCGTGCCGCGCCCGGGCCGCGCACCCGCAGCACTTCGGCGTTGCGGGCGTCGACCGCCAGCTTGACCAGCTGGCCGTCGGGCTGCAGCAGGCGGATCTCGTAAATCCAGCGGCCGTGCTCGCGTTCAAGTTCCACCTCGAGCACCTGGCCGGGGTGGCTGCGCGCGAGGCGTTCGAGCGCCGCGGTCAGCGGCATCACCTCGCCGGCCTGCAGCGCGCGGCGGGCCTGTTCATGGTCGGCCTCGCCGGCGCGGGCCGCATCCAGGGGCGCGGCCCAGAGCAGGGCCGCCACCAGAACGCCCGCCAGGCCGGCAGCTCGGGCGCGCAGGTCACCGCGGCACGCGGTGCCTCGGCGCGGTGGGAGGGAGGAGCGGAGGGGGAACATCTCGACCGCAGTATGCGGCGTGAACATGAACAGCGGATGAACGGGCGCTTCAGAAACGGTTCAAGCGGGGCTTCGAACAATGGGCGTCATGAACACGAACCGCACGCTGATGATCGTTCCCGCCCGCGCCGCCGGGCCCCGGGCATGGGCCGCAGGGCAGGCGCAGGGGTCGCAACTGGCGATGATGCGCCGACTGGCACAGCGAACCGTCCAGGCCCTGGCCCTGGCGTCCTCGCTGGCCCTCCTCCCCGCCGCACAGGCCGCTGACACCAGCCCCGCGCAGCAGCTGGCCCACTGGACCGCGCAGGCGGGCGGCAAGGCCGACGCCGCGCGCGGGCAGGCCTTTTTCACCCAACGGCAAGGCGGTGAGTGGTCCTGCAGCAGCTGCCACGGCAGCCCGCCCACGGCGCCGGGCAAGCACGCCAGCACCGGCAAGTCCATTCCCCCGCTGGCCCCCGCCTTCAACCCGCAGGCCTTCACCGACAGCGCCCGGGTGGACAAGTGGTTCCGCCGCAATTGCAAGGACGTGGTCGCGCGTGAATGCACCGCCGCCGAAAAGGCCGACGTGCTGGCCTACCTGACCCGGCTCAAGCCCTGAGCCACGCCGATGCACCACGACACAGGGAGACCCAGGATGAACTTCGCACGCCAGACACACCGCGCGCCGGCCCGTTTGCCCGAAGCGGAGGAGCCGACGCAAGCGACTCAGGCCGTCGGCGAACCACGTCCCCGGTTCGCCGGCCTGCGCCCGCTCGTGATCGCGATCGCGACCGCCGCCCTGGCGATCGCCTTCCCCCTCGCCCACGCCGACAGCGGCCGGCAGATGCCGGCCCAGGTTCCCGCGGCCTACACCCAGGAATGCGCGGGCTGCCACCTGGCCTACCCGCCGGGCCTGCTGCCCGCAGCCTCCTGGCAGCGGATCATGGGCGGGCTGGACAAGCACTACGGCAGCGACGCCTCGCTGGACGCCGCCACCGTGCAGCAGATTTCCGGCTGGCTGCAGGCCCATGCCGGCACCGACAAGCGGGTGAGCGAGGCCCCGCCGCAGGACCGCATCACCCGCTCGGCCTGGTTCGAGCGCAAGCACCGCACGATCGAGCCGGCCACCTGGAAGCTGGCCAGCGTGAAGAGCGCCGCCAACTGCGCCGCCTGCCACACCGGCGCCGAACAGGGCCGCTTCAGCGACAACGACCTGCGCCAGCCGGCCGGCCTGAGCGCCAGCCAGAAACGTCGCTGGGGCGACGACTGAACCCGGCCCGCCCCAGCTGCCCCCACTGCGTCAACCCCTTCCGCCTTCACCCGACTCTCACGAGGAGAACTTCATGACCTCCACCCTCCACCCCGCCTCCGCCACGGCTGGCGCCGCGCCCCGCGCGACGGCCTCGGCCACCCGGCCGCCAGCTGCGCGCGGCCGCCGCACCGTCGACGCGCCCACCCGCATGTTCCACTGGCTGTTCGCCCTGGGCTTCGCAGGCGCCTGGATCACCGCCGAGAGCGAGCGCTGGCGGCTGGTGCATGTGACGCTGGGCTACATCGTGGCCGGCCTGCTGGTGTTCCGGCTGGTCTACGGCCTGCTCGGGCCGCAGCCGGTGCGGCTGTCGACGCTGGCGCGCAAGCTCAAGGCCTTCCCCACCTGGCTGCGCGGCGTGCCCCGCGGGCAGGCCCTGACCCTGACCTGGTGGCGGCAGGGCCAGCCTCTGGCCATGGTGCTCGCCACCACGCTGCTGCTGGCGCTGGTGCTGCCGGTCACTCTGAGCGGCTACGCCAACTACAACGACTGGGGCGGCCCCGTCGGGTCCGAGCTGATGGAGGAGATACACGAGTTCTTCGGCAACTTCTTCCTGGTCGGCGTGCTGGCACACATCGGCCTGGTGCTGGGCCTGTCCCTGCTGCGCCGTCGCAACCTTGCGCAGCCGATGCTCACCGGCCGCATCGAGGGCGAGGGCCCGGACCTGGTGAAGAAGAACCGCAGCTGGCTCGCCGCCCTGGTCCTGCTGGCGGTGCTGGCCTTCGGCGCCTGGCAGTGGCAGACCGCGCCGGCGAGCGGCGCCGGAGAGGCCGGCGGCACCCGGGTCGAGCGCGTGGGGCACGATGACGATTGAGGCTGCCGAAGGACGGGGCGCTACAGTCGCTCCATCTGCCTGCACGCCCATGACTCGCGACACCCCGCTTCCCTCCGGCCTCGTGGCCCTCGTCGGCGACGAGGGCAGCGGCAAGACCCGCTGGCTGCGCCGCCTTTGCGGCGAGGGCGGCTCGGACGACATGGGCACTGAGCCCCACCCGGACGCGCTCTGGCTGGACCTCACCCTGCCGGGCCAGGACGAGGCCCGGCCCGATCAGGTGTGGGACGCGCTGCGCGCGCGATGCCCGCGCTGGAATGCGACGCTGCATGGCGATCTGGTGGAGGCCCTGGGCCTCGCGCCGCATCGCGAGAAGCAACTCTTCATGCTCTCCACCGGCAGCCGGCGCAAGGTGGCGATCGCCGGGCTGCTGGCCGCTGGCGCCACGGTGACCTGCCTGGACCAGCCCTTCGCCGCACTGGACGCCGCCTCGCGGCGGGTGCTGCGTGAATTCCTGGAAGATGTGGCCAACC
>CAZCTU010000091.1:0-6564 GCA_964501495.1 uncultured Ramlibacter sp. | reverse complement strand
AGCGGGTGGGCTCGGCCGCGATCACACGGGACCCGTCCTCCTGGATGGAAACGGAAGCGGTCTGCATCACCTCGGCTGCAGCAGGCTCGGGCGCAGCGGGTTCGGGTGAAGCGGGCTGGGCGGAGGTGGATTCGGCCGCTGTGGGATGGGCCGCGACCGCCCTTGCCGGCAGGCCGGCGCGGCGGCGCTTGCGGACCTCGGGCCCGGGAGCCTCTCGGACCTGGATATCCGGGTCATCCCCTCCTGTCTCCTCCGAAGACGCGGGCGCCGGCGCGAAGAGGTCGGGCGGCGCGAGCCGGGAGGGGTCGGGAAAGGACCGCAAGTCCAGGGAGCGGCGGTGCAGGCCCAGGAAGCCCTCGTCCGGCCCGATCCAGCCTGCGGTCTTCCTCACCGACCTCGACTCCGCCTTCGAATCCGCCGCCGGGCTCTCCTGCTCACCGGAGGGGTCGCGGTCCGGCAAAGCCGGCTCGGAGGTGGGCCGCGGTGGCGGCCGGCCGGAGGAGTTGAAGCGGGAGCGGGAACTGGATGGACCGATCATGACGCGAGGGCAAGTGGTGGAAAGGCCGCGGATTGTTGAAAGTCCTCCCCGGGCCGGACCGACCAGGCGCTGACGGGGCCGCAGACGGCCCGCCGGCGGAACGAAGCGGATGAGTCCCGCCGGAGGCGGCGAGCCCGTCCTCGTCCTACCCGGGGGCCCGGCGCGCAGCGGCATCCTGGCCGCCATGCGCAAGCGCCTGTCCGCCCGTGCTTCACGGCCCCGGCCCTGGCATCCGGCCCGCCCGCCCATGGCCACGCTGCTGGCATGCATGGCCTGCGCGCTGGACCCCGGCGTGGCCTGGGCGCAATCGTTCCAGCTGGAGATCCAGGCCCCGCCGGCCGAACGCGCGCTGCTGGCCGACAACCTGAGCCTGCCGAGGTACCAGGCGGTCAGCGACCTCGACGAGGGAGAACTCGACCGGCTGCTGCGAATGACCGAGCGCGAGGCGCGTGAACTCCTGGGCACGCTGGGGGAGTTCAGCCCGGTCATCACCGTGGCGCGCGACAGAAGCGCCACGCCGGTGCGCGTCACCCTGCGCGTGGTCCCCGGCCCCGTCACGCGGGTGTCGGCGATCGAGCTCGGCTTCACCGGGGACATCGCCACCACCACGGACCCCGCCGCGCTGGCCCAGCGCGCGGACCTGCAGCGCTTGTGGCTCCTGCCGCCCGGACGTCGCTTCACCCAGGCCGGGTGGGAAGACGCCAAGGCCGGCGCGCTGCGCGCCCTGCAGGCCAGGCGCTACCCGCGCGCGCGCCAGGTGGAGAGCGTGGCCGTGATCGACGCCGCCACCGCCCGCGCGCGCCTGGGGCTCACGCTCGACTCCGGGCCGCGCATGCGACTCGGGCCCCTGCAGGCCAGCGGACTCGCGCATCACACGCCGAAGGTAGTGGAGCGCTTCGCCCGCCTGCGCGAAGGCGCCGACTACGACGCCCAGGCCCTGCAGGAGGCCCAGGACCGGCTCGTCGCCAGCGGCTACTTCGATGCCGCCTTCCTGCACGTGGACCCGGAGTCCGACCCCGCGGCCGCGCCGGTGCAGGCGACGCTGCGCGAGGCGCCGCTGCAGAAGGTGGTGCTGGGCCTGGGCCTGTCCACCGACCAGGGCCTGCGCGCGAGCCTGGAGCATCGGCACCTGCAGACGCCCGGGCTGAGCGGCCGGCTGGACAGCCGCATCGAGCTGCAAAGGCGCACGCCCTCGCTGCAGACCGAGTGGCTGGATCTGCCCGACGCGCGTGGCTGGCGGCGCGGGCTGCTGCTGCGCGCCGAGCGCCAGCGCGATGGCGAGCTGCGCACCGACGGCCTGCGCCTGCGGGCTGGCCGCCTGCTCACCGGTGAACGCATCGATCGCAATGCCTATCTGCAGTTCGACCAGGCGACGGTCAAGGGTCCCACCCTCGCGGCCACCGGCGCGCATGGCGATGGCCGTGCCGTCACCGTCCACTACGCCTGGACCACGCGCCGCTTCGACCAGTTGCCCGACGCCCACCGGGGCTTCGGCCTCGAGCTCGAGCTGGGCCTGGGCCTCACCCTGCTCGGTCGCAGCCAGCCTTTCCAGCGGACCTATGTGCGAGGGCTGTGGCTGCATCCCCTGGGGCGGGATGACGCAGCGGACGCAGCGGACGCATCGGACGCATCGGCCACACCGGGGACGGAAATGGGAACGGCGACGAGAAGGGGAACTGCCGCGGAGCCTGCTTCGAAGCCGGGCCGCGCGCGCATTCCACTCGTGGCAGGCTCGCGCCTTCAACTGCGCGCGGAGACCGGCGCTGTCTTCGCCGCGACCGACGCCCGCGTGCCCGCGACCGACGCCCGCGTGCCCGCGACCGCCTTGTTCCGCACCGGCGGCGACACCACGGTGCGCGGCTACAGCCTGCGCGAGATCGGCGTTCGCCAGGCCGACGGCAGCGTCGCAGCGGGCCGCTACCTGGCGGTGGTCAGCGTGGAGTGGCTGCGGCCGATCCGCGCCGAGGGCCGTGCGAGCCCCTGGGAACAGGCCTTCTTCGTCGACACCGGCGCGGTGGCAGACCGGCCCGGTCGCCTGCGCCTGTCCACCGGCCTGGGCACGGGCATCCGCTACGCGAGCCCGGTAGGTCCCCTGCGCGCCGACCTCGCCTGGGGCGTGCAGCCCCGGCGGCTGCGCCTGCACCTGAGCGTGGGGGTGGTGTTTTGAGTCGGCCCCGGGGCATCGGCCTGCGCGGCTTGGCGCTCGGCCTGCTCCTGCTGCTCGCAGGAGGTGCCCTCACGCTCGCCGCGCTCTGGGCCTGGGCCGGCAGCGGCCAGTCGCTGCAATGGGCCTGGGAGCGGGTCGCACCGGCCCACGGCCTGCAGGCCCAGGCGCTGCAAGGCACGCTGCGCGATGGCCTGCGCGCGCAGCGCCTGCGCTGGGTGCTGGAGGACTGGGAGGTGGAGGCCGAGGACGTCGCCATCGAATGGCGCGCCCAGGACCTGCCCGCCCTGGGCCAGCGCGGGCTGCTGCGCGTGCCGCTGGCGCGCATCGGGACGCTTCGGCTCATTCCGCGGCAGCGGGCCGGCGAGGCGGCGCCCGGCGCTTCATCGCCGCGGCAGGCACCTTCACGGGCACCGTCTGCACGCGGGCCCCGCCCCGCGCCGACCCGGCTCACCCTGCCCCTGAACCTGCAGGTCGACGAAGCCCGTCTGGGCCGCTTCGAGGTGGCGGGCGGCTGGGCCCTCAGCGACGTGCTCGCGCACTACGCCTATGACGGGCGCGAGCACCGTGTACAGCTGCGCCAAGCCCGCATGGCCCACGACACGCTCGGCAAGCTGGACCTGCAAGGGCAGGCCCGCCTGGGCGCGCAGGCGCCGCTGCCCACCGAGCTGCGGCTCGAAGGACACTGGCAACGACCGGCGAGCGATGCGGGTACTGCTGCGCCCCAGCCGCTGGGCCTGGACCTGCGCGCGCACGGGCCCTTGTCCCTGCTGGACCTGCACCTGCTGCTTCGCTCGCCTCCGCAAGCGGGAGGCAGCACGAACGCCCCGCCCCAGGCCGAAGTGCGGGCCCGTGTCGCGCCGTGGTCGCAACCGCGCTGGCGCGCCATCGACGGGCGCCTCTCCGCCCTCGACCTCGCCGACTGGTGGCCGAAGGCGCCACGCACCCGCCTCAGCGGGCGCTTCTTGCTGGCGCCACCGCCCGCCAACACAGGTCAAAAAGGCCAGGAAGGCATCGGCTCGGACCTGCCAGGTTCGCTGCGGCTGGACCTGGAGAATGCCCTGCCCGGCCCCTGGTCCGAAGGCCGGCTGCCCCTGGCCCGCATCGAGGGCCAGGCCGACCTCGACGCCAACCTCCTGCGCGCGCTGCGCCTGCAGATGGTCCTGCCCACGGGCGACCGCTGGCAGATGCGGCTGCAGTCGCCGGTGCGCTGGCAGCGGGTGCAGGACGGGCCGCTGATCCTCGGGCCGGGGACGCTGCTGCTGTCGACACGCCAGCCCCCGCAGTCCGCCCTCCTCCGTCCGATCCGGCTCGCCTGGGACGGCCTGCGCTGGGGGCCGGACGAACTGCGCACCCACGCCCGGCTCTCGGGCCTGCCGCTGGCCTGGGCGATGCGCGCGCTCGACCTGCTGCCCGCCGGCTGGCGCCTACGCGGCGACCTGGAAGCCGACGTCCGCGTGGCAGGGACTGGCGACCGGGTCCGCTGGGAGGGCGAGCTACGCGCCGACGGCCTCGCGCTGCGCTCGGTGGTCGATGGCATCGACCTGCGGGACGGGCAGCTGCGCGCGCGGCTCGCGCAAAGGCAGCTGCTGATCGACGAGTTGCAGCTGTTCGGCCCCGACCTGCCGGGCGCCCCTGGCAGCGGCGGGCGCCTCGATGCCAGCGGCGAGGCCCGCTGGCCCGCAGAAGGCGGCGCATCGCTGTCCCTCGACGCCACGCTGGCGCGGCTGCGGGCCAGCCTGCGGCCGGACCGGCTCCTCACCCTTTCGGGGCAGGCGCACGTCGAGTTCGCGGCGCGCGAGCCCGCGTCAGCCCCGGCATCGACGCCCACTGCCCACCAGCCACCCTTCGCCGCGCCGCCGCTGCAGGTCGAGGCGGACCTGCGCGTCGACCAGGCCCGCATCGCCCTGCCCGATCACGCCACGCCGCGCCTCGGGCCGGACGTGAGGGTGAGCGGTAGCGCCATGCCGGCCCCCGAGAAGGACCTGCCCCTGCGGCTGCAGGCCCGCATCGACCTGGGGCCCGACTTCCGCGTCACCGGACGCGGCCTCGAGGCCCGCGCCCGGGGCCGGCTGGAGGCGGCGGGCGGCGCGAGCCTCGACACGCTGCGCCTGACAGGCCAGGTCGACATGGCCGGCGGCCACTACCGGGCCTTCGGCCAGCGCCTGCGACTCGATCGGGGGCTGCTGCGCTTCACCGGCCTGCCCCTGGACCCGGCGCTGGACCTGCTGGCCATCCGCCCCACGCCACCGGGCGAGATGCAGCGGGTCGGCGTGCAGGTCACCGGCCGCGCGCAGGACCCGCGCGTGCGCCTCTGGTCCGACCCCGCCCTGCCCGAGGCACAGGCCCTGTCCTGGCTGGCGGTGGGCCGGGCCAGCGCCAGCGGCGGCGGCGAGACCGCGCTGCTGGAGGACCTGGCCGTGTCCATGCTCACACGTCGCGCCGGCCTCGGCGGCGGCACCCTGGCCCAGCGCCTCGGGCTGGACGAACTCGGGGTCCGCCGGGAGAGCGCACCGGGACAGGGCGGAGGCGCATCCGGCGCATCCGGCACTTCCGGCACCTTGGCAAGCGCAGGGGCGGGAGCGGCCGGCAGCAGCGCCGGCACAGCCCAACTGGGCACGACCCTGGCCGTGGGCAAGCGCCTGGCCCGCGACATCTACGCGGTGTATGAACGCGGGCTTTCGGGCGCGCTGGGCACGCTGGTGGTGTTCTACGAGATCAACCGCCGGCTGCAGCTGCGGGTCGAGGCGGGCGACCGCACCGGTGTGGACCTGATCTACACAGTGCGCGTCGATTGAAACAGCCACCTGCCGCGCGGCACGACCCCGGCAAGGCGTGCGGCGAAGAATGTGACAATGGACCCCCGTGGAAAGCCCCCCCGAGTTCCTCTCCGGCGACCCGCTTGCGAAGGCGGAACAAGACGCAGCGCGCGCCCTCGCGCCGCGGCCGAATTTCGCCGCCGCGCCCGGCCACTTCGACGAGCTGCGCGGGCTCGGTACCGGCCCCACGCCGGCCTGGGCGGCTTTCTTCGGCAGCCTCGGCCCCGAGGGCCTGTCCGGCATGGACCGGCGCAGCCAGCGGCTGGCGCAGCAGGTCCGCGACAACGGCGTGACCTACAACGTCTACGCCGACGCCACCGGCCCGCAGCGGCCCTGGTCGGTCGACCTGCTCCCCTTCCTGCTCGAGCCCGAGGGCTGGGCCCGCATCGAATCGGGCGTGCTGCAACGCATGCGCCTGCTCGAAAGCGTGATGGCCGACGTCTACGGCCCGCAGCGGCTGATCGCCGGCAACCTGCTACCGCCGGCCCTGGTGCATGGCCACCCCGGCTACCTGCGCAGCATGCGCGGCGTCACGCCGGCGGGCGGGCGCTTCCTGCACATCGCGGCCTTCGACCTGGCGCGCGACACCCAGGGCCACTGGTGGGTGGTCTCGCAGCGCACCCAGGCCCCCTCGGGCCTGGGCTACCTGCTCGAGAACCGCAGCCTGGTCTCGCGCCTCTTCCCCGAGGCGCATGCCGCCTTGCACGTGCAGCGGCTCGCGGCCAGCTACCGCGCCCTGGTGGACAGCCTGCGCGCCCTGGCCCCGGCCGGCGGCGAGACGCCTCGCATCGCCCTGCTCACGCCCGGCCCCTACAACGAGACCTACTTCGAGCACGCCTACCTGGCCCGCTACCTCGGCCTCACCCTGGTCGAAGGCGGCGACCTTACCGTGCGCGGCGAACGCCTCTACCTCAAGACCCTGCGCGGGCTCGAGCCGGTGCACGCCCTGCTCAAACGCCTGGACGACGAATTCCTCGACCCGCTCGAACTGCGCGCCGACTCGCAGCTGGGCGTGCCCGGGCTGATGCAGGCGGTGCGCGCCG
>CAZCTU010000090.1:0-6638 GCA_964501495.1 uncultured Ramlibacter sp. | reverse complement strand
CCTCGTCCATGCGCCAGCCGTTGGTGCTGCCCACGTCCATGTACTCAATGAAGCGCAGCGTCACCCCGCGCCCGCGGAAATGCCGCGCCATGGGCAGGATCTCGTGGTCGTTGACGCCGCGCTTGACCACCATGTTCGCCTTGACGGGACCCAGGCCGGCCGTGAGCGCGGCGTCGATGCCCGCCAGGACGTCGGCCACCGGGAAGTCCATGTCGTTCATGCGCCGGAAGACGGCGTCATCGAGCGCGTCCAGGCTCACGGTGAGCCGTCGCAGGCCGGCGGCCTTGAGCGCAGCGGCCTTGCGCGCCAGCAGCGAGCCGTTGGTGGTCAGGGTGAGGTCGGGCGCAAGGCCATCCGGCCCGCGCAGAGCCGCCAGCTGGGCCACCAGGTCCTCGAGGCCGCGCCGCAGCAGGGGCTCGCCGCCGGTGAGGCGGATCTTGCGCACCCCCAGGCCCAGGAAAACGCGGGCCAGGCGGGTGATCTCCTCGAACCGCAGCAACTCCGATTGGGGCAGGAAGGCGTGCGCGCTGTCGTAGACCGCCTTGGGCATGCAGTAGCTGCAGCGGAAGTTGCAGCGGTCGGTGACACTGATGCGCAGGTCCCGCAAGGGCCGCCCGCGCGCGTCCAGCAGCGTGCCCTCAGCGGACGGCGCACTGGCAGGCACCGCCACGGCAAGCCCGGCGGGGCGTTGGGCCAGCAGGGGGATGACGGAGCCGCGCATGGCGTGGATTGTGGGCCGAGCGGCCTCGTCCGGTCCGGGGTGAGGGAATGGCCCCACACGGGAGGGGCCGCCGGACGAGGAACCGTGGGCGAAGAGCCGTGGGCGAAGGGGTTGACGTGCCTGCGGCCGATCAGCCGTGGCGGATGGCCACCGTCTTGAGCACGGTGAACCCGTACAGCGCCTCGAAGCCCTTCTCGCGCCCGTGGCCGGAGGAGCGGTAGCCGCCAAAGGGCAGCTCCACGCCGCCGCCGGCGCCGTAGTTGTTGATGAAGATCTGGCCGGCCCGCACGCGCTTGGCCATGCGCAGCTGGCGGCCGCCGTCGCGGGTCCAGATGCCGGTCACCAGGCCGAAGGGCGTGGCGTTGGCCAGTTGCACCGCATGGTCCTCGTCACGGAAGCTCATCGCGGCCAGAACCGGGCCGAACACCTCCTCCTGCGCGAGGCGGTGGTCCACCGGCACGTCGCGCAGCAGGGTGGGGGCCTGGTAGAAGCCGGTGTCGGGCGCCTCGTCCACGATCTGGCCCTGGGCCACCATCGGGATGCCGGCCACCTGCGCGTCGGCCAGGAAGTCCCACACCCGCTGCTGCTGGCTCGCGCGGATCAGGGGACCCACGTCCAGGTCCATCGTCGCCGGGCCGACCCGCAGCCGGGTGAAGGCCTCACCCAGGCGCTCGAGCACCTGCTCGTAGAGGCCTTCCTGCACCAGCAGGCGCGAGCCCGCGGAGCAGGTCTGGCCGGCGTTCTGCACGATCGCGTTGATCACCATGGGCAAGGCGGCGTCGATGTCGGCGTCGTCGAACAGGATCTGCGGGCTCTTGCCGCCCAGTTCGAGGGTCACCGGGCAATGACGCTCGGCGGCGGCCTGCTCGATCAGGGTGCCCACGCGCGGGCTGCCAGTGAAGGAGATGTGGTCGATGCCCGGGTGGCGGGCGAGGGCGTCGCCCACCTCATGGCCGTAGCCGGTCACGATGTTGATCGCGCCCGCCGGGAAGCCGCACTCCGCGGCCAGCTGCGCGACCCGCAGCAGGGACAGGCAGGCATCCTCCGAGGGCTTGACCACGCAGACGTTGCCCGCGGCCAGGGCGCCGCCGACGCTGCGGCCGAAGATCTGCATCGGGTAGTTCCACGGAATGACGTGGCCGGTGACGCCGTGGGGCTCGCGCCAGGTGAGGACGCTGTAGCCGTCGAGGTAGGGAAGGGTTTCGCCATGAAGCTTGTCGCAGGCACCGGCGTAGAACTCGAAGTAGCGGGCGAGGGCGAGGGCGTCGGCGCGGGCCTGCTTGGTGGGCTTGCCGCAATCTCGCTGCTCGATGAGGGCCAGTTCCTCGGCATGCTCGGCCACCTTCTGCGACAGGCGCATCAGCAGCCGCCCGCGCTCGGCGGCGCTCAGCTTGCTCCACGCGCCCTCGTGGCAGCGGCGCGCCGCCTGCACCGCCCGGTCCAGGTCCTCGGCCGTGCCGCGCTGGATCTCGTCATAAGCCTGGCCGTCCGACGGATCGATGACCGGCAGGGTGCGGCCGTTGCTGGCCGGTTCGGGCTGGTTGGCGATGAAGTGGTACTGCATCCGCTGATTTTGCTCCATCGAGAACCTGGTTTTCGGGCCTTTCCGGGCAGTAAGAAGGTTCCTGGCTACCGGGCAGGATGGAGGCGGGCCTCAAGCCTGCGGGACCCCTCGAAGCCCGCATTCCGGGGCGGCTCGCCGGTTTCAGTCCGTAAGTTCTTCTCCTCCGTATGAGCTCAACCCCCAGCCCTTCTGTAAGACCTGAGCCATCCGCTTACGGTTCAGCAGAACATTCCTACATCCCGTCGGACGGGTCCTACTACAGTTCATCCATCGCCTGACATCAACCCCGCTCCGGGGTGTGGCCCGAGGCCACGACAAGAACAGGCGGTTTTCCGCGGCTCCCCCTCCATTCCACATGCAGCAGCTCGTCTGTTCATGGGCTGGGCGAAGCCTTGCCCGATGAAACCGAACCCAGGTCGTCTGAATGACGCCGCAGGACCCATCTGACATGCAACGACGCGAACAACTGATTTCTACCAACTCCCGACTGGCCGCCCGCCCCCATCGCGCAGCCCGCCGCGCCGCCATTGCCGGCGCCGCCCTGGCCGTCATCGGTGCCCTGGGCGCTGGAGCAGCCTCCGCCGCCGAGATCACCCCCTACTTCCAGGGCTACAGCCCCGGCTCCATGGTCGACTCGCTCCGCAACGACGGCCTGACCCACACCACCCTGGCCTTCGCCGTCACCCGCGGCAGCTGCGCCTTCGACCCCTACATCACCGACCGCATGGGCGACGCCCGCAACTACCAGGCCGCGGGCGGCAACCTGATCATCTCCATGGGCGGCGCCGACGGCACCTATGCCGAAATCGCCTGCTCGGACGACCAGATGTTCGCCCTGATGGACAAGCTGATCACCGATTCCGGCACCCGCCGCATCGACTGGGACGTGGAAGGCCACCAGCTCAAAAACACTACCGGTACCGACCGCCGCAACCGCGTGCTCAAGCGCCTGAAGGCCAAGTACCCGGACCTGCAGACCTCGTTCACGCTCCCCGCCTGGCTCAACGGCCTGCAGGCCGACGGCATGGCGATGATGCGATCGACCATCGCCGCCGGCGTGCAGGTGGACCGCGTCAACGTGATGCTCATGACCTTCGGCGCCGAGAACCTGCGCACCATGGTCTCGCCTTCCACCATGGGCCAGGCGGTCATCAACGGCTACGAGGCCACCATCAACCAGCTGGCCGGCCTGTACCCGTCCAAGACCCGCGCCCAGATCCACGCCATGTCCGGCATGACGCCGATGATCGGCGTCAACGACGACTACACCGTCTTCACGCTGGCCGACGCGCAGACCGTCGCCAACCACGCCAAGGCCAACGGCACCGGCATGATCGGCTACTGGTCCTACCAGCGTGACCGGGCGCAGGACCGCACCGGCATCGGCTCGATCAACGACTACAGCGGCGTGGTCCAGACCCAGGCCCAGTTCCTGAAGATCTTCAAGTCCGCCGAGACCGCGGCCCCCACCCCGGCGCCCACCCCGACCCCGGTGGTTTCCCCGGCCCCGGCCCCCGCGCCCGTGGTCTCTCCGGCACCCGCACCGGCGCCTGCGCCTGTGGTGTCCCCGGCGCCTGCGCCGGTCACCGGCACCTGCGCCGCCTGGGATGCGTCCAAGTGGTACGCGGCGGGCAACACCGTGAGCCGCCTGGGCAAGAACTACGTCGCCACCGCGGGCAACCAGAACTCGCCCCCGGAATGGACCCCCACCCACTGGTCGGTGACCAGCCCCTGCGGCAGCATCACCCCGGCTCCCGCGCCCGTCTGCACCTCGACGGCCTGGGTGATGGGCAAGTACTACGCCGCCGGCTCGCTGGTCACCTACAACGGCCGCCTGTACAAGGCCAAGTACGCCAACCCGGGCTACAACCCGACCATCAGCACCTACTACTGGGCCCCGGCTACCTGCTGATCGCCCTGAATCCGGCAGGGGAGGGCAGGCCCTTCCCCCTGCAGAAGAAAAATGGCGCCCCTCGGGGCGCCATTTGCGTGTGGAAGATCGCGAGGCCGCGGCGATCAGCGCGGCTGCGACTCGACTTCCTTGATCCAGCGGTCCACCAGGCGCTTGCGCTCGGCGGCCTTGCCGTATTTCTCGAAGTCGTAACGCACCAGGCGCACGTTATCGATCGTGGGGATGCGCGGGTCCGGCTTGAAGGTCTTGTTGGCGGGTACCTGCAGGCTGTTGGCGCGGCCGCCCACCTGTTGGCCGGCCGAGCTCATCAGCCAGTCGTAGTAGCGGCGGGCCGTGTCCTTGTTGCGGGCGCCCTTGATGAGGGCGATGCCGCCGATCTCGTACGAGGTGCCCTCGCAGGGCGCGGCGGACTCCACGGGGAACTTGTTGGTCAGGCGCTCGTTGTCGAAGCCGAAGATGAAGCTCACGCCGACGGCCACGTCACCCTTGGCCACGTCGCGGGCCTGGGCCTGGCCGCTGCGGGTGTAGGCGGCGACGTTCTTGTGCAGCTTCTTCATGTAGTCGAAGGCAGCCTCTTCGCCCATCAGCTGGACCAGGCCGGCCAGGATGGTGTAGGCGGTGCCCGAGGACGCGGGGTGGGAGATGCCGATCTCGCCCTTGTAGCGCGGGTCGAGCAGGTCCTTCCAGCACTTGGGCGCGGGCAGGTTCTTCTTCTTCAGCAGCTCGGTGTTCCAGCCGAAGCCGATGGCGCTGGTGTAGAAGCCGCCGACGAAGTTCTGGCTCATGGCGTACTGGCGCACCGACCAGGTGTGCAGGTCCTTGAGGTAGTCGGGACGGTAGGCCTCCAGCAGGCCAATCTCGGCCGCCTGATAGAAGGGGTCACCCGTGCCGCCCCACCAGATGTCGGTCTTGGGGTTGGCGGCCTCGGCGCGGATCTGGGCCAGGGCTTCGCCGGTGGGCTTGTGCGTCTGCAGGACGCGGATGCCGGTGGCGGCCTGGAAGTCGCGGGCAGCCAGGTCGCACCAGCTGGCGTCGGTGCTGCACAGGGCGTTGACGGTGTTCTGGGCGTGCGCGGCGGGGGCCAGCGTACCCAGCAGGGCCAGCAGGAGGCTGGCCAGGGCGGGGCGGATCATCTTGCGGTACTCCTAGGGACAGACAGCACGAACTGTAACCGCTGTGGTGGGGCGATCCGTCGGTCCCCGCGGGGCAGGGCGGCTCCCGGGGCGCCTGGCCGGGCCCCGTCGCCTCGGTGTCTTCCCTCCGCGAGGCCGCCTGCCCCAGCGGCGACAATCGGGGCTCACCGACACCCCCAGGAGAACTCCCCATGGCCCAGAAAGAAGTCTTCGTCGTCTCCGCCGCCCGCACCGCGATCGGCACCTTCGGCGGCACCCTCAAGGACACCCCGCTGGCGGACCTCGCCACCACCGCGGTCAAGGCCGCCATCGAGCGCAGCGGCGCGCCGCTGGACGCCTTCGGTCACCTGGTCATGGGCAACGTGATTCCCACCGAGCCGCGCGACGCCTACCTGAGCCGGGTGGCCGCCATGCAGGCCGGCCTGTCCCAGGAGGTGCCGGCCTTCAACGTCAACCGCCTCTGCGGCTCCGGCCTGCAGGCCATCATCTCCTCCGCGCAGGCCATCCTGCTCGGCGACGCCGAAGTGGCCCTGGGCGCCGGCGCCGAGTCCATGTCCCGCGGGCCCTACCTGGCCACCAACGCCCGCTGGGGCCAGCGCATGGGCGACATGCAGATGCAGGACTACATGCTCAACATCCTGCACGACCCCTTCCACCGCATCCACATGGGCGTGACCGCCGAGAACGTGGCCGACGCCCATGGCATCACCCGTGAGCAGATGGACGCGCTGGCGGTGGAGAGCCACCGCCGTGCCGCCGCCGCCATCGCCGCCGGGCGCTTCAAGGACCAGATCGCCCCGGTGCTCATCAAGACCCGCAAGGGCGACATCGAGTTCACCACCGACGAGCACGTCAAGGGCGACACCACGGTCGAGGTGCTGGCCAAGATGAAGCCCGCCTTCCGCAAGGAAGAGGGCCGCGTGACCGCCGGCAACGCCTCGGGCATCAACGACGGCGCCGGCGCCGTGGTGCTGGCCAGCGGCGAGGCCGTCAAGGCCCATGGCCTGAGGCCCATGGCACGCCTGGTGGCCTACGCCCATGCTGGCGTCGACCCCAAGGTGATGGGCATCGGCCCGGTGCCCGCCAGCCGCATGGCCCTGGCCCGCGCCGGCCTGAAGGTCCAGGACATGGATGTCATCGAGTCCAACGAGGCCTTCGCCGCCCAAGCCTGCGCGGTCGCCAAGGAGCTCGGCTTCGACCCGGCCAAGGTCAACCCCAACGGCTCGGGCATCTCCCTGGGCCATCCGGTGGGGGGCACCGGCGCCATCATCACCACCAAGGCGGTGTACGAACTCGCCCGGATCCAGG
>CAZCTU010000089.1:0-6732 GCA_964501495.1 uncultured Ramlibacter sp. | reverse complement strand
CCAAGGTGCTGCGCATGCGCTTCGGCATCGAGATGAGCACGGACCACACGCTGGAGGAAGTCGGCAAGCAGTTCGACGTGACCCGCGAGCGCATCCGCCAGATCGAGGCCAAGGCCCTGCGCAAGCTCAAGCACCCGAGCCGTAGCGACAAGCTGCGCTCGTTCATCGACTCGCTCTGAACGCAGGGTTTACGCCGGGCGGGGGCCCACCAAGCCCCGCCTAGAATGACAAGGGCAGGCATTACGCCTGCCCTTTTCTTTTTGACGATGCTCGCTCAATCGATCGGACTTGCCACTCTGGTGTGCACCCTGGCGTCCCTGGGCTTCTTCGTCCTGGGCGGGACCCCGCTCCTGATCCTCGCGCACGACGTCCATATGGACGGCAAGTTCATCCGGCAGTTCTTCCATCACTGCTACCGGATCGTCATCGTCTTCTCCGGCGCGAGCGCCCTGGCCTATGCCCTCGCCGGCCGGCCGGACCTGGCCCTGCCCCTGGGCGGTGTCTGCGCACTGGCCCTGTTCATGCACCGCCGGCTGGTCCCGCGCATGGACACCCTGCGGCCCTTGATCGAAGGCGGCGACATCGCCGCCATCCGGCGCTTCCGGCAGCTGCATGCCGGCGGGCTGGGCCTCAACCTCGCCCAGGTGGTGGCGATGGTCGTCGGCCTCATGCACCTCAAGCTCTGAGGGCGCCCACCCTAGAAGCGCTCGCCGGCGGGCAGGTAGCACCACTGCCCGGCAGGCAGGCCGGCCATCGCGATGCGGCCCAGGCGGATGCGGCGCAGCGCCACCAGCTCCAGGCCGACCTGGGAGACCATCCACTCGATCCACTCCGGCGCGATGCCCTTGAGCGCGAAGCGCAGGCGCGTCTCGCTCTGCCAGCTCACGCGGGCCGGCGGCATGGCTCGGCCCTCGTAGACCAGGCCCCGACCCAGGCGCTCCAGGCCCCCGGGCGCGATCTGACCCCGGACCTCGGCGACGAGCTCCTGCTCGATGAAGTCCGCGTCCTCGGTGAGCTTGCGCACCACCCGGAAGTCCTGGCTGAAGACGCACAGTCCGCTGGCCGCCGCAGGCAGGGGCAAGAGCGCCTTGAGCCCCTGCAGGTGGGCCTTGCTGCGGCGGATGCCCGAGCGGTCCTCGGACCAGTGCGCGCCCTCCTCCAGCAGGGACAGGGCGGCCTCGGTGGACAGGCCCGCCGGCTTGTGGACCAGGAAGGTCGCGGGCGTGGCCGGCTGCAGCCGCGCCTTCGTATCGACCTCGACCCGCTGGCCGGCGGTCACACGCTGCTGCGGCGCGTCGGCCACCTGGCCGTCAACCTGCACCCGACCCTCGGCGATGTACTGCTCGGCCTCCCGGCGCGAGCAGGGCACCTGGGCGGCGACGACCTTGGCCAGGCGCTCGCCCTCGCCGGGCGGCTTCGCGTCGGCTCCGGCCATCTCAGGCCTCGTCCTTCAGCAGGCGGGCCTTGACCGAACGGCCCTTGATGCGGCCGCTGTTCAGGCGGCCCACCAGCTCGTGGGCGATGCGCCGGTCGACGGCGACATAGGTGGCGAATTCGTTGATGTCGATCTTGCCCACCTGCTCCCGGGTGTAGCCCAGGTCGGCGGTGAGCGCGCCCAGCACGTCGCCCGGTCGGATCTTGTCCTTGCGCCCGCCCTGGATGTGGACCGTGGCCATGGCCGGCAGCAGACGTCCGCCCGCGGTGGGCGTGAGCTCGCCAAGCGGATGCCAGACCGAGGGCCGGCCCTGCAGCTGCTCGATGCGCCCGACCGACCCCATCTCGTCCAGCGAGGCCAGGCTCAGGGCCAGGCCGCTCTGGCCGGCGCGGCCGGTGCGGCCGATGCGGTGCACATGCGCCTCCGGGTCGGGCGAGGTGTCCACGTTGATCACGGCGGCCAGGCCGGCGATGTCGAGCCCGCGGGCGGCGACGTCGGTGGCCACCAGCACCGAACAGCTGCCGTTCACGAAGCGCACCAGCACCTGGTCGCGATCACGCTGCTCCAGGTCGCCGTGCAGCGCCAGGGCGCTGTAGCCCTGGGCCTGGAGCAGTTCGACCAGCGCGCGGCACCGCGCCTTGGTGTTGCAGAAGGCCAGCGTGCTGGCGGGCCGGAAGTGCTCCAGCAGGCGGGCCACCGCCGTGAGCCGCTCGCCTTCGGTCACCTCGTACCAGCGCTGCTCGATCTGCTCGCCGCCATGCTGGGCCTCAACCTTGACCGAGACCGGATCGCGCAGGAACTGCGCGGCCAGCTTGGCGATGCCTTCGGGGTAGGTGGCGGAAAACAGCAGGGTCTGGCGCTGGGGCGGGCACAGGCGCGCCACCTTCACCATGTCGTCGACGAAGCCCATGTCCAGCATGCGGTCCGCCTCGTCGAGGACCAGGGTGCCGAGGGATTCGAGCGAGAGATTGCCCCGATCCAGGTGATCGATCACCCGGCCGGGGGTGCCGACGACGACATGGGCGCCGCGCTCGAGGCTCGCGGTCTGCCCGCGCAGCGGCACGCCGCCGGCGAGGGTGACGACCTTGACGTTGTCCTCCGCCCGCGCGAGGCGCCGGATCTCGGTGGTGACCTGGTCGGCCAGTTCACGGGTGGGACACAGCACCAGGGCCTGGGCGGCGAACTGGCGAACATCGAGTTTGGCGAGCAGGGCCAGGGCGAAGGCCGCGGTCTTGCCGCTGCCGGTCTTGGCCTGCGCGATCAGGTCCCGGCCCGCCAGGGCGGCGGGCAGGCTGGCCGCCTGGATGGCGGTCATCTCGAGATAGCCGAGGCGGCGAAGGTTCTCGCGGGCGGCGGGAGAAAGCGGGAGCGCGTCGAAACTGCGGGAGGCTGGAGCGGAAACGGTCATGCCCGCATCTTACGCAGGCATGCCGGCCTTCAGGCCACCGCCTCCAGCGCCATCATGCCCGCCGCCGTATTGGAGATGGGGATGTGGTAGTTCGAGGCCACCGTGCGCACCGGCCCGCCCACCGCGGCGCGGGCGGCCAGCCACATCACCAGCTCCACGCCCTGGGTGCCGGTCTTCTCCACCAGTTCGTGGATGGAGAACTGGGTGGCCCAGGCCGGGTCGCTCACGAGGCTGTCCATGAACTTCAGGTCGAAGGGCTTGTTGATGTGGCCCGCGCGCTCGCCATCGAGCTGGTGGGAGAGGCCGCCGGTGCCCAGCACCACCACCTTCTTGTCGCTGTCCCAGGACTGGATCGCCTCGGCCACCGCCTGGCCCAGGGCCATGCAGCGCTTGGCGCTGGGCATGGGGAACTGCACGGTGTTGATGCAAATGGGCACCGTGGTCACCGGGATGTGCTTCGGCCAGAAGAGTTTGAGGGGGATGGTGAAGGCGTGGTCCACCAGCAGCTCCTGGCAGGTGGGGATGTCGAACTCTTTCTCGACCAGGTGCTCGATCAGGTGCCAGGACAGGTCGACCTCGCCCTGGAAGGGCGGCAGGGTCGGAATGCCCCAGCCCTCGTCGGCGTTGCGGTATTCCGCCGCCGCGCCGATGGAGAAGGTGGGCATCTTGTCCAGGAAGAAGTTGAGGCCATGGTCGTTGTAGAAAACGACGGCCACGTCCGGCTTGACCTGCTCGAGCCATTCCTGGGCCGGCTTGAAGCCGTCGAAGAAGGGCTTCCAGTACGGCTGGTCCTGCAGGCCCTTGGCGATGGCGCCGCCGATGGCGGGTACATGGGAGGTGGTGAGGCCACCGACGATCTTTGCCATGCTGTGTCTCCTGCTCAGGCGGTGTAGGTAGAAGGCTGCTCGTTGGCGCGCACGAGCTTGGCCTTGAATTCGTCCTTGCTCATGCCGGTCTGGAGGGCGCCCAGGTCCTGCACGTCCAGGCCCAGGATGCCGGCGAACTTGGCCAGGTAGTAGACATTGCCGCCCGCGGCGATCAGGCCCAGCACGTCGCGGCCGGTGATGGCGGCGGCCTGCTCGGCGTTCAGGCCGTAGCGGGCCATGTAGCCGGCCTCGTCGGCATGGAAGGCCGCGCGGTTCTCGGCCGAATTGAAGGAAAAGCACATGCGGTTCAGGGCGTAGCCCTTTTGCGCCTGCGTGCCGTCGAACACGGTGGTGCCCGGGATGGGGCGCCTGGCGGATGCGGGGGTCATGAAGGTCTCCTGGCCTTGACTTGGGTCAGGACCACAGTCTCCCGGAGGCCTTACAAAAGATGAACCGATGCTTCCTCATACCTTCCATGAGCCGTATTGATGGATCCGACCTGGACGGCCGGCTGCTCCAGCTGCTGCTGGCGGTGCTGGAAACCGGCAGCGTGACCGGCGCCTCGCACCGACTGGGCGTGACACAGTCCGCCGTGAGCCATGGCCTGGACCGGCTGCGCGCGATCACCGGCGACCCGCTGTTCGTCAAATCCGGCCGGGGCATCGTGCCCACCGCCCGGGCCGAGGCCATGGCCCAACCCGCCCGCGAGGTGCTGGGGTCGCTGGAGCGCCTGGCCCGCCTGGACGCCTTCGACCCGGCGCGGTGGAGGGCCACGCTCACCATCGCGGCCAATGACTTCCAGCGGGACCTGCTGCTTCCGCCCCTGGCCGCCCGGCTGCGTGAACGCGCCCCCGGCCTGTCGCTGCGGGTGGTTCCTTCCCACGTGCCCCGCACCGACATGCTGCGCAATGACGAGTGCCAGCTGGTGATCAGCCCGCGCCCGCCCGAGGGCGGCGATATCGTGCAAAAGCGCCTGTTCGAGGACCAGTGGCGGGTGTTCTACGACCCGGCGGTGCGCGAGGCGCCGGCCGATCTGGCCGACTACCTCGCAGCCGACCACGCCACCGTGGTCTACGAGCCCCGGCGCGCGCTGGAGATCGACCAGTGGCTGCAGGCCAAGGGGGTGGAGCGGCGCATGGCGGTGATGGTGCCGGGCTTCGCCGCCCTGCCCGCCTTCCTGCGTGGCACGCCGCTCCTGGCGACGGCGCCGGGGCTGCTGGCCCGGCAGACCCTGGCGGGGCTGGCCCATGTGACGCCGCCTCTCGCCTGCCCGCCGATGCCGATGTACGCGCTGTGGCACGCGCGCTACCAGCAGGACCCGGCGCACCGCTGGCTGCGGGAGCAGCTGGCGCAGGTGGTGGCGCCGGCGTTGGTGCTCAAGGAGCCCGGCGCGCTGCCAGTGCCTGCGTGATGCGCTCGCCGGTCACGTGGTAGCCGCGATCCTCGGCGTGGCGGCCGGCAGCACGCAGCAGGAGCGCCGGCATGCGCTGGGTGAGGCCGGCTTCCTTCTCGACCAGTTCGAAGCATTGCGCTTCGACTTCCAGCTTGGCCAGGAGGTGGGCCTCGCCCTCCTCCTCGCCGAGCAAGTCCTCCAGGCTCGCCAGCGCCCGCTCTGAAAACTCCGACTCGCCCGCCTCACCCGAGAGGACAAGACTCAGCAGACCTTCGACCGCATCGGCATCTCCGGCCTCCGCCGCACGGCTGAGGTCTGAGAAGGACACGCGACGACGGCCCCGGAGCCAGGGGCGCTGGCTGCGGGCGGGGAAAAGGCGCGTGGTGCGGATACCGAACATGGGGCAGGCGGGACCGGGCGGGGCAGACCGCCCGTGGGTCACGCGCCACCCGGCAAGGTTCCCGCTGCCGCGCTGCCCGATCAGGCCGTCGGGAACTGCTCGGTGTCGACCTCGGACTGGGCCTGCGCCGGATAGCGCGGACCCGACACCGTCTTCTGGTTGATCAGGGCTCCGGCGCGCGCCAGCAGCTCGGCGGGCACGGTGATGTCGGCCGCCTTCAGGTCCTCGAGCAGGTGGTCGACGCTTCGGGTGCCGGGGATGGGGATGATGTCGGGGCCCTGCGCCAGCAGCCAGGCCAGCGAGAGCTGGGCCGGGGTGCAGCCCGCTTCCTGGGCCAGCGCGCGGAAGTCTGCGAGCAGGCGCTGGTTGGCGGCATGGTGCTCCGGGGTGAAGCGGGGCATGGCGCGGCGGATGTCGCCGGTCACCAGGGCGCCGACGTCGTTCACCGCATCGGCCAGGAAGCCGCGGGCGACCGGGCTGAAGGCGACGAAGGCGACGCCCAGCTCGCGGCAGGCCTGCAGCACCGCGATCTCGGGCTCGCGGGTCCAGAGCGAGTACTCGGTCTGCAGCGCGGTGATCGGGTGCACCGCGTGGGCCCGGCGCAGCGTGGCGGCCGAGACTTCGGACAGGCCCAGGGTGCGCACCTTGCCCTCCTCGACCAGCCGGCTCATCTCGCCCACGCTGTCCTCGACGGGCACGCTCTTGTCCCAGCGGTGCAGGTAGTAGAGGTCGATCACCTCGGTCTGCAGGCGGCGCAGGCTGTCCTCGCAGTTGCGGCGGATCGTCTCCGGCCGGCCGTCGATCTTGCGCACCGGCTTGCCATCCGCGCCGGGCACGCCGGCCATGCCGCCCTTGCTGGCGAGGGTGAACTGGCGGCGGTGGGCCTTGAGCGTCTTGCCGACCAGGGTCTCGTTCGCGCCGAAGCCATACAGGGCCGCGGTGTCGAACAGGGTCACGCCGGCGTCGAGGGCGGCGAGCAGCAGACGCGCGCCCTCTTCTTCCGTCGGAGGTGTGCCGTAGGCATGCGAAACGTTCATGCAGCCCAGGCCGATGGCGCTGACTTCAAAGGGACCGAGTTTGCGTGTCTTCATGCGTGTCTCCTGAATGGAAAAGACCCGCTGCGTGTGGGCGCGAGCGGGTCTTGATGGTTGCCTGCTGGATCAGGCGAGTTGTTGCTCGAGCTGGTGCAGCACCTCGTAGCAGGGCAGCACCTGGGCCACGCTGGCATTG
>CAZCTU010000088.1:0-6742 GCA_964501495.1 uncultured Ramlibacter sp. | reverse complement strand
TCATGTTGAAGGTGCCCACCAGGTTCACCTGGATCACCTTCTGGTAGACCGCGAGGTTGTGCGGGCCGGTCTTGCCCACCGTCTTCTCCGCCGGGGCGATGCCTGCGCAATTGACCAGGCCCATCAGCTTGCCCATGGACACCGCCTTGGCGACGACCGCCTGGCCGTCGGCCTCGCTGCTCACGTCGCACTTGACGAAGGCGCCGCCGATCTCGCGGGCGACCTGCTCGCCCTTGTCCGCCTGCATGTCGGCGATGACCACCTTGCCGCCGGCCGCGGCCAGCATGCGGGCGGTGCCCTCGCCCAGACCCGACGCGCCGCCGGTGACGATGAAGACCTTGCCTTGGATGTCCATGGAATGCTCCCGGTGAGTTGACGTTGACGTAAACGTCACATTATGCGGGCGAGGTCCCGGCGCCTGGTAGCCGCCCGGTCCGGAATTGAAAAAGCCCGGCGGGGCCGGGCTCTCGGGTAAAGCACGGTGGAACCGAGCTTTCGGGGGGCGGCGCCGTGAGGCACCCGCCGGAGTTCGATCGGGCGTTTTACTTGAAGCCGACGCGATCGAGCATCTGCTGCACCTTCACCTGGTGGGCGCCCACCGCGGCCAGGGGGATGGTCTCGGCCTTGAAGGCGCCGCGGCTCATGGCCTGGAGGGCAGGGTTGTTCAGCTTCACGCCCTTGACGGTGGGCCACTCGTTGTTGCCGTTGGCGAAGTAGTCCTGGGCCTGGGGGCTCGCGAGGTACTCGAGGAAGCGCTGGGCGGCCGCCGGGTTCTTGCTGTGGCGGGCCACCGCGCCGCCGGCGATGTTGAGGTGCGTGCCCCAGCTCGCCTGGTTGGGGAAGACCACGGCCACGCGCTCCATCAGCGCCTTGTCCTCGGGATTGGTGGAACGCATCAGGCGGGCGATGTAGTAGGTGTTGCTCACCGCGATCTGGCACTCGCCGGCGCCGACGGCCTTGATCTGGTCGGTGTCGCCGCCCTTGGGGTCCCGCGCCAGGTTGGCCACCACGCCCTTGAGCCATTGCTCGGCCTGCTGCTCACCCAGGTGCTCGGTGACCGCGCCGAACAGGGAGAGGTTGTAGGGGTGCGAGCCGGAGCGGATGCAGATGCGGCCCTTGTTGCGCGAATCCGCGAGCTTCTCGTAGGTGTCGACGTCCTCGCGCTTGACCTTGATCTTGTCGTAGACCACCACGCGGGCGCGGGTGGAGAAACCGAACCAGGTGATGCCCTCGGGCGTCGGGGTGGCGCGGTAGGCGGCCGGGATGGCGTCTTCCAGCGCCTTGGACTTGACCGGCCTGAACAGGCCGTCGACCTCACCCTTGTACAGGCGCGCGGCGTCGACCAGCAGGATCACGTCGGCGGGCGAGGCGGTGCCTTCGGCCTTGAGGCGGGCGAGGATGCCGGCGTCGTCGGCGTCCACCCGCTTGATGCGGATGCCGGTGGCCTTGGTGAAGTTGTCATAGAGCGCCTCGTCCGTCGAGTAGTGGCGGGCGGAGTACAGGTTCAGGACCTGGTCCTGGGCCTGGACGGAAGCGGTGGCTGCAGAGAGCAGGCCGAGGGCGAGGAGGGCGGTGCGCAGCATCGGGGGCGATCCTTGGGTTCGAACTGGGCCTCATCATAAAGCAAATGAGAACCATTCTTGTTGCGATGGATCAAATGCCCGGACCGGGGAACCGGTCTCCCGGCGAAGGGGGCCGCGCAAAAAAAAGCCCCGGCGAGAGCCGGGGCGGAAGGATCCCTGAACCTTGAAGGTGTCGAAAGGACCCGAGGAGACAACCTGAAGGACGCCAAACGGGCGCCGCGGAATCAGTAACCACCCCTGCCGACAGGTTCCCCCAGGCAGGGGCAGGGACCCTCAGCGCTTGGCGCGGGTGGCGGTCTTGGCAGCCTTGGTCGCGGTGTCGGCCACGGCGTGGAAGTTGGCCTGGGCGACGTCGGAAGCCTGCTTCACGGCCTTCTGCACGGACTCCAGGGCGTTGTTGCCAGCGGCCAGGGCGGTCTTGAAGGCGGCGACGGCGCTCTCGCTGCCGGCCGGGGCGTTCTTGGCGGCACCGTCGACGGCGGCCATGAACTTCTTCTGCATGTCGGCGGCCTGGGACTCGAAGGCGCGGCCGAACTCGGAGCCGGTGCCGGAGGCGATCTCGTACAGGTGACGGCTGTAGGAGGCGGTCTTCTCGGCCAGGGGCTGGAACAGGGCGGCCTGCAGGGCCAGCAGCTCCTGGGCGTCCTTGACGGACAGGACGGCCTTGGTGCTGTCGGCAGCCTCAACCAGGGCGGCCTTGGAAGCGGTCATGTTCAGCTCGACCAGCTTCTCGACGCCTTCGAAGGCCTTGGCGGTGAGGCCGAAGAGGGTTTCGAGGTTGGCTTTCTGGGAGGCCAGGATTTGTTCGGGGGTCAGCATGATGGGGAACTCCTTTGATTCAGTGAAGGGTGGGTTTCTCAGCTTGCTGCCCGCGCCGGGACTGCTTTGTTGCGCTGCAGCATGGATCGAAGTATAGGGGTCTTCCCGAGGTTTGCAAGGGCTTTTTGCTGCATCGCAACAAAAAAATCGCGACCCCTTGGTATCGAGTCGGAAAATTAACCCTTTGGAGGTATGGGCGGCTCGGGGCCTGTCGCTCCCATGTCCCCCGGCCGAGGGCGGGGAGGCACCGCCCGCAACAATGCGGGGATGCAGGTGTTCTATGCCACCCAGTTCGTGCTGCCCTTGCCCCCGGGCCATCGCTTCCCCATGGACAAGTACCGGATGCTCCGGGACCGGCTGGTGGCCGAAATGGGGGACATCCGGCTGCAGCAGGCCGAGCCCGCCAGCGACGGCGAGCTGGCCCTGGTCCATGCACCGGCGTACATCCGGGCGATTGCCGACGGGTCGGTCGACCCGCGCATCCTGCGTGAGATCGGCTTCCCGTGGAGCGAGGCCATGGCCGACCGGGCCCGACGCTCGGTGGGCGCCACCGTCTCCGCCTGCCGGGCGGCGTTCCGGGAGGGCGTGGCGGCCAACATCGCCGGCGGCACCCATCACTCCTATACAGACCGTGGGGGCGGCTTCTGCGTTTTCAACGACGCGGCGGTGGCCGCCCGCCTGATGCAGGCCGAATGGGCCCGCGGTGCCGGCCCCGGGCAGACCTTGCGCGTGGCGGTGATCGACCTCGACGTGCACCAGGGCAATGGCACCGCCCGTATCTTCCAGGGCGACGACAGCGTCTTCACCCTGTCCTTGCACGGTGAGAAGAACTTCCCCTTCCGCAAGGAGGCCGGTGACCTCGACGTGCCCCTGCCCGATGGCTGCGGCGACGCCGAGTACCTGCAGGCCCTCGAAGGGGCGCTGGACGAACTGGGCCGGCGCTTCGAGCCCGGGCTGGTGATCTACCTGGCAGGCGCCGACCCCCACGAGGGCGACCGTCTCGGCAGGCTCAAGCTCACCTGGGACGGGCTGGAGGCGCGCGACCGGCGCGTCTTCGACTGGGCCTGGCAGCGGAGGCTGCCGGTGGCGATGGCGATGGCGGGGGGCTACGGCCACCGGATCGAGGACACGGTGCAGGCGCAGGTGCACACCTTCCAGGTCGCCAGCCAGTACTGGCGGCGCTGGCAGAATGCATTTCGATCAGAGAGACAACACGATGAGCGAGAACAAGGACAACCGCCCCCAGCCTGAGCCCCGCAGCGCCTACAAAGCCTTCCGCACGATCGGAACCCGCTGGGAGGACAACGACGTCTACGGCCACGTCAACAACGTCGTCTACTACAGCTGGTTCGACACCGCGGTCAACGCGCTGCTGATCGAACGCGGCGCGCTCGACATCCATGGCGGCGCCACCATTGGCCTGGTGATCGAGACCCAGTGCAACTACTTCGCCCCGCTGGCCTTCCCCGAGAACGTCGAGGCCGGCATCCGGGTGGCGCGCATCGGCGGCAGCAGCGTGCGCTACGAGGTGGGCCTCTTTGCCGAAGGGGCGCCCGTGACGGCGGCCCGCGGGCACTTCATCCACGTCTACGTGGACCGGGAGACCCGCCGCCCCGTGCCCCTGCCCGAAAAACTCAAAGCCGTCCTGGAGACCCTGCGATGACCCCCTCCCAAGTTGCGACCCGTATCGAGGACCCGGCCAGCGTCGACGCCGCCATCAAAAGCCGCTTCTCGGCCCGCGCCTTCCTGCCCACACCGGTGCCGCGCGAGACCATCGCCGACATCCTGCGCGTGGCCAGCCGCGCGCCCTCGGGTGTGAACACCCAGCCCTGGAAGGTCTACGTGCTCCAGGGCGCGGCCCGTGACGGCCTGGTGGACAAGTGCTGCGCCGCGCATGACGCGATGCGCGCCGACCCGTCGCTGGCTGCACAGTATCCAGAGGCCTACGACTACTACCCGACCGAGTGGTTCTCGCCCTACCTGGACCGCCGCCGGGAAAACGGCTGGGGCCTGTACGGCCTGCTGGGGATCGGCAAGGCCGACAAGGACAAGATGCATGCGCAGCACCAGCGCAACTTCCGCTTCTTCGACGCGCCGGTGGGCCTGGTGTTCACCCTCGACAAGCGCCTGGGCCGCGGCTCGCTGCTCGATTACGGCATGTTTCTCCAGAACATCATGCTGGCGGCCCGCGCCCGCGGGCTGCACACCTGCCCGCAGGCGGCCTGGAATGCCTTCGCCAGCATCATCCTGCCGCACATTGGCGCAGGCGAGGGCGAGATGGTGGTCTGCGGCATGGCCCTGGGCTTCGCCGACGAAGCCGCGCCGGTGAACGGCTTCCACACGCCGCGCGAGCCGGTGGAGCAGTTCACGACATGGCTGGCCTGAGCGTCCGCCAGGCTCAAACCGTCACCCGCGCGGGTGCCGCGTGTGCGGCGCGTTTGCGCCTCGCTGCCGCTTCCCTGCTTCTGGCGCTGCCGGACCTGGCGGCTGCTGCCGAGATCGACGGGGCCCGCCTGTCGCTGTGGTGGGGCGCGCCCTTTGCCGGCATCCTGCTCTCGATTGCGCTGATGCCCCTGCTGGCGCACGAAGTCTGGCATCGCCACTACGGCAAGATCACCGCCGCCTGGGCGCTGCTGTTCCTGCTGCCTTTCGCTGCGGTCCACGGGCCCGCCCTGGCAGGCTCCACCCTGGTCCATGCGGCCCTGGCCGAATACATCCCCTTCGTGGTGCTGCTCACGGCGCTCTTCACCGTGGCCGGCGGCATTCACTTGCGCGGCAATCTCCACGGCAGCCCCCGACTCAATACCTTGCTGCTGGCGATCGGGGCCGTGCTGGCCAGCTTCATGGGCACGACCGGGGCGTCCATGCTCCTGATCCGGCCGCTGATGCGGGCCAATGACAACCGGCGCCATACCGCCCACGTCGTGGTCTTTTTCATCTTCATCGTCTCGAATGCCGGTGGCGCGCTGACGCCGCTGGGGGACCCACCCCTGTTCCTGGGCTTTCTCAAGGGTGTCGATTTCTTCTGGACGGTCAGCCATATCCTCCCGGAGACCTTGTTCCTCGTCGGCACCCTCCTGGCGATCTTCTTCTTCCTGGACAGCTGGTACTACCACCGGGCCGAGGAAGTGGTCGAGAGGGACCCGACTCCCGACACCCGCCGCATCGGCTTCGACGGCGCCCGCAATTTCTGGCTCCTGGGCGCCGTGGTGGGTCTGGTCCTCATGAGCGGTCTGTGGAAATCTCCGGTGAGCTTCGACATCGCCGGCACCCAGGTGGGGCTGCCTGCCCTGTTGCGTGACGTCGGGCTGGTGGTGGTGACGCTGGTGTCGCTGCGCATCACGCCCCAGGCAGTCCATGCGGCCAATGAATTCTCCTGGGCGCCGATGGCGGAAGTGGCCAAGCTGTTCGCCGGCATCTTCGTGACCATCGTCCCGGTGATCGCCATGCTGAAGGCGGGGACGAACGGGCCGTTCGCCAGTGTCATCGCCGCGGTGACCGGGCCAGACGGCAAACCCGATCCGGCGGCCTATTTCTGGGCCACGGGCGCCCTCAGCTCCTTCCTGGACAACGCGCCCACCTACCTGGTCTTCTTCAACACCGCCAGCGGTGACGCCCAGGTGCTCATGACCGCTTTGGCCCCGACGCTGGCCGCCATCTCGGCTGGCGCCGTCTTCATGGGCGCCAACACCTACATCGGCAATGCGCCCAACCTGATGGTCAAGGCCATCGCGGAGCACGGGGGCGTGCGCATGCCGAGCTTCTTCGGCTACATGGCCTGGTCGGGCTGTGTGCTGATTCCCCTGTTCCTCGTCATGACCTGGGTGTGGTTCCTATGAATAAACCTTCCGTCAAAAAACCTTCCATCCTCGTGGCGCGCGCCATCTTTCCCGAGACCATTGCCCGCCTCGAACAGCATTTCGAGGTCACCCACAACCAGGCCGACGAGGCCTGGACCCGGGCCGACCTGCTGCAGAGGCTCCAGGGCAAGGCCGGCGTCTTCACCACCGGCGCCGAGCGCATCGACGCCGAGCTGGTGGCGGCCTGCCCCTCGCTCCGCATCTGCGCCAACATGGCGGTGGGCTTCAATAACTTCGACCTGGCCGCGATGACCGCCGCCGGCGTGCTGGGCACCAACACGCCCGACGTGCTGACCGAGACCACCGCCGACTTCGGCTTCGCGCTGCTCCTGGCCACCGCCCGGCGCCTGACCGAGTCCGAGCACTACCTGCGTGCAGGCCAGTGGAGCAAGTGGTCCTATGACCTCTTTGCCGGCGCCGAGGTGCACGGCAGCACCCTGGGCATCCTGGGCATGGGCCGCATCGGTCAGGGCATCGCCC
>CAZCTU010000087.1:0-6779 GCA_964501495.1 uncultured Ramlibacter sp. | reverse complement strand
GCTGTTCAGCGCCGAGCTGCCGCTGATCGAGAACCACCCCTACTTCCAGACCGTCACCATCACCCGCGACATCGACGTCGAGCTGGCCGCGCGCCTGGCCGACGTGCGCCTGGAGGACTTCAAGGCGCTGAACCCGTCGCTGAACCGGCCGGTCATCCTGGCCGCGGGCACGCCGCAGATCCTGCTGCCCTGGGACAACGCCAACATCTTCGAGCGCAACTTCGAGGGCTACCAGAGCGGCCGCTACGCCAGCTGGACCGCCTGGGTCGCGCCATCCACGATGACGGTGGCCGAGGCCGCCCGCCGCGTCGGCATGGGCGAGGCCGAGTTCCGCAGCCTCAACAGCATTCCGCCGCGCATGCTGATCCGCGCCGGGTCGACCCTGATGGCGCCACGCGGCAGCCGCCAGGAGCAGGACGTCACCGCCCATGTGGCCGACAACGCGCAGCTGAGCCTCGCGCCCGAGGTGGTGGTGCGCCGCATCACGGTCAAGGCCGGCAAGAAGGACACGGTGGCCAGCATCGCGGCCCGGTACAAGGTCAAGGCGGCCGACGTGGCGCGCTGGAACGATGTTGCCGCCGGCGCGCGATTCAAGCCAGGCGAGCAGGTGGCGCTGGAGGTGCCGGTGCGACAGGCCAAGGGCGGCAAGGCGGGCAAGGCGGGCAAGACGATCAAGGGCGGCGGCAAGTCCCCGGTCAAGGTCGCCAACCGCAGCGCGCACTGAGGCGGGCTTCCCCGCAAATTTCGCACGTTCTGCGTAATTGCGGCCACCCGCAGGAGGCCGCAGCGGCGGGGGACGGCCCTAGTCTCCGGGTGAACGGACATTCCTGTCCGGCCACCATCAGGAGCAAGCCATGGTCTCCGAAGGTTTCCAGCAGGTCTACGAAGGCGTTTGCCGTGTCCTGGGCGCAGAGGCCCTGCCCCTGGAGACCGATGCGCCGGGGCCGACGGGGTTCGGTCTGCACCTGGGCGAGGTGCAGGTCCATGTAGCCACTTGTCCCTGTGCCGCGGCCCGGGAGGATGAGCCGGGCGAGGGCCTGCTGCTCATGGTCGAATTCAGTCCACCGGACGCGAATCAGGAGCGCGCGGTGCTCGAGACCCTGCTCGACGCCAACCTGCTGCTGGGGGCCGCAGGCGGACCGGTCTTCTGCCGCAACCCGGTCGACGGCTGCCTGCTGCTGGTGCAGGCCTGTCCCCTGGAGGGCATGAACGGCGAGCGCCTGCATGCGCTGGCCCTGGGCTTGGCGGAGCTGGCCCGGGCGTGGCGTTCGTGTGGAACCGAGGCCTTCGCCGGTCCGCCCTTCGACGGGTCGCCCTTCGCCGCAGCTGCATTCGGGCCGGGGTTCGCTGGCACGCCCCCGGGGGGCACGGCCGGGCCAGCGCCGACCTACGCCTGACGCCGGGGATCCCCATGCGCTTGACGCCCAGCCACCATCGGCCGGTCGGCGCGCGGCAAGGCCCTGCAGCAGGACCGTCGCAGGAGCCACCGCCACCGCCGCCACCGCCGCCGTCACCGCTGCCACCTGCACCACCGGGGCCGCCGGGGCCACCTGCACCAGCCGCCCCGCCCGCTCCCGCACCACTTCCCGGCCCGGGCGCACCCCGGCCGGACGAGGTCCGGCTGCAGGTCCACCCTGCGCTCGGCCCGGGCGCCGTCCGCGCGCTGGCACGCCTGCCCCGAGACTGGCGCGCCCGTCACCCGGTCGTGGCCGTCTCCCTCAACAGCGCGATGCGCGACACCCTCGGCCAGGGTACCGGCCGCAGCCTGGGCGCGGTGGTCCTCGCCTGCTTCCTCAGCCACCTGCACTCCGCGGATCCGGCGCTGCGCGACTACCGCGAAAGCCTGATGGCCTGGACGGGCAGCGGCCTCGCCCTGCTGGCCAGCGGCGTCGCCGGCATCCACACCGGCAACATGCTGCGGCTCACGGTGCATCGCCGCGACGAGGCCGCCCTGCGGCGCTCGGCCCTGTGGATGGCCGGCCTGCTGCCGCCCCTCATGCTGGCCGCCGGGCTGCTGGCGGACTGGCACTTCGGCGGACGGCCCCGGGTGGCCTGGGGCGCCGCGCAGGCGCTCTCGCGGGTGGTGCAGTACGCGGGTCGGGACTGCGCGGGCCAGGGCTACACCGCAGCCATGCAGTACCGGGAATGGGGCGTCTCGCCGGGCTTTCGGCTGCGGGTGCTGCAGGCCGACGGGCGCGCGCTGGCCGACGCCGACCCGGCGGCCTTCGATCGCTTCACCGCGCAACGGCTGGCCATCGCCTCCTTCAACTACGCGATGCTGTGCGTGGGCCTGTTCACGCTTGCCCTGTGGTGGCAGCCCCGCATGCACGAGCCCGGCCAGGACTCTCCCGGCTTCGAGGACAACTTCCGCGGCTATGGCGCGTGGATCATCGCCACCGTGGTGCTCGAGGCGCTGGACGGCATCAACGGCGTGGTGGCGCACCAGATCCAGGCCTGGCGGCAGGGCCTGACGCTGGCGTTGAACGAGGAGGAGACGCGGGTCGACAACCTGCCGGAGTTCATCGCCACGCATGCGATGGCCCGCACCGCCACCAACGGCCTGCAGGACCTGGCGGGCGCGCTGGCCCGCGGCATCGACGCCACGGCGTTTGGCTGGATCTGGTTTCTGGTGCAGATCGTGCCCCGCACCATCGCCCAGGTGCTCACCGAGCCGCGCGGCTTCCTCGCCAACACCAGCATCGAGACCCGGCAGGCGCAGACGCAGTCGGCGCTGGTGCGCCTGGCGCTTGCGCGGGAGCCGGCGGCGCCGATGCAGGGGCGCCCACTGGCAGCCGATGCGAAGGCCTGTCCGCCCGGCACAGGCGGCAAGGCAGGCCCCGACGGGCGCTCACCCTCCCCTTCCGCGTCGCCCCCGTCTTCTCCCGAGCTCGCCCGCCGGGTCGCCTGGGCGCGGGCAGCAGGCGCCGGTTCCCCGCGCGACGAGGAAGCGCGGACCGCGCCAATGAGGCCCTTGTCGGCGGCCCGGCAGGCCGCGCGACGCAAGGCCTTCCGCACCGAGTCGCCCGAGGGAAACCCGCCCAAGGCCCAGCCATCGTGAGGAGGAGGAGGAAGTCGTCGGGCAGGCGCGGTCAGGCCCGCCCCCGTACCGACACGCGGGCGGTGAAAGCGTTGGTGTAGCTGCGCGCCGGGTCGAGCCGCTCGGCGCGCAAGGCGGGCTCGAAGGCGGACAGGGCTCGCAGGGCGGTGCGCACGCCCTCGGGCTGCACCAGGCCGTCGGTGGAGTAGGTCTCGCGCATCCGCTCGAAGGCAGCGATGTACAGCCCCAGGTCGCCCATGCGGTAGGCCTCGGGCACCGCACGCAGCAGGTCGCTGGGGCCGGCCGTCTGCAACCAGCGCAGGGCCCGCACGACGCCGTTGGCCAGGGCCTGGCAGACGCCGGGGTAGCGCTGGATGAACTCCTGCGAGGCGTGCAGGCAGTCTGCGGGCATGGGTCCGCCGAACACCTCCTGCGCGCCCTTGAGGCTGCGCGCGTCGCTGACCACGCGCAACTCGGCGCGCTGCTCGAGCAGGGTCAGTGCCGGCTCGCCCCCGCACAGCGCGTCGACCTGGCCACCCCGCACCGCCTGCAACGCGGAGGCGGCCCGGCCCACGGGGACGACCTGCCAGTCGGCCGGCGCCACGCCGGCGCGCAGCATCACCAGCTGGGTCATGACGTGGGCGGTGCTCCCGGTGGCGGAAATGCCGATGCGCCGGCCGCGCAGGTCGGACAGCTGCCGGTACTGCGGCAGGTAGCGCGTCGAAACGCCCAGGGCCACACCAGGCGCCCGGCACAGGAGCGCGAAGGCAGGGTGGAACACACCGCGTCCCTGCAGCTGCAGCACCTGCTCGAAGGGCCCGCAGGTGACGTCGGCCGGACCGCCGCCCTCCACCCATTCAACCTCCAGGCCTTCAGCGCGCAGGTAGCCCAGCTGGTCGGCCACCACCAGAGGCAGGCAGGCGAGGTCGGAGAGGACCGGGACCGACACCGTGACCCTGGCCCGCTCGGGCGCGGCGTTGGCAAGGGCGGGCCAGCCCAGGGGAGCCAGGTGCGCCAGGGCCAGCGTCGCCCCGGCCACCGTGAAGCGGCGTCGAGTGAGCGTGGCGGGGTGCATGGGCAGCAAGTCCGGAGCGGGATCGGAAGCACCACCTTAGTCATGCGGCGGAGTCGACGCATCGGGGCCATCCCCTTCCGGGTTTTCACCGAAACGGGGGAACCGGCCGCGGCCGGTGGTCACCTCAGCGCCGGTCGACCAGGGCGTGGGCGATGGTGCCCAGGTCTACGTACTCGAGCTCGCTGCCGGCGGGCACGCCGCGGGCCAGGCGGGTGACGATCAGGCCGCGGGCCTTGAGCGCCTCGCCGATCACATGGGCGGTGGCCTCGCCCTCGGCGGTGAAGTTGGTGGCCAGGATCACCTCCAGAACCTGGCCGTCGGTGGCCCGCTCGAACAGCTTGGCCAGGCCAATGTCCTTGGGGCCGATGCCGTCCAGCGGACTGAGCTTGCCCATGAGGACGAAGTACAGCCCCCGGAAGGCCGAGGTGCGCTCGAGGGCCGCCTGGTCGGCGGGCGTCTCGACGACGCAGAGTTTGGTGGTGTCGCGCGAGGGGTCACTGCAGGTCTCGCAGAGGTCACCCTCGGTGAAGGTGTGGCACTGGCTGCAGTGATGGATGCGCGAGCCCGCCTGCTCCAGCGCCTGGGCGATGAGCGCCATGCCCTCGCGGTCATGCTGCAGCAGGTGGAAGGCCATGCGCGACGCGGATTTCTGGCCGACGCCGGGCAGGCGCCGCAGGGCGTCGATCAGGGCCGGCAGGCTCTGCGTCACTGGCGCGCCCTCGCGCGGCACTGCGCTCTCATCGTTTTCAACTGGCCGCTCAGAACGGCAGCTTCATGCCCGGGGGCAGGCCCGGCATGCCGGCGGTGAGCTTGCCCAGACGCTCCTGCGAGGTCTCTTCGGCCTTGCGCGAGGCGGCGTTGAAGGCGGCGGCCACCAGGTCTTCGAGCATGTCCTTGTCGTCGGCCAGCAGGCTGGGGTCGATGGTGATGCGCTTGACGTCGTGCTTGCAGGTCATGGTGACCTTGACCAGGCCGGAACCGGATTCGCCGCTCACCTCGACGTGCGCGAGTTCTTCCTGGGCCTTCTTGAGGTTTTCCTGCATGGCCTGGGCCTGTTTCATGAGGCCAGCCAGGGCTCCCTTGTTGAACATGGTGTGCTTTCCTGTGAGTGTGTGTCGGTGATCTAGTGCTTGGGGCCGGCCGGGGTGACCGGCTTGATGCTGCCGGGGACGATTCTCGCCCCGAAGTCCTGCATCATCTTCTGCACGAAGGGATCCTGGAGGATGATGGCCTCGGCCGCCTTCTGCCGCTCGGCGGCGGCGTGGGCGTTGCGGCGGGCCGGGCTGTCGACCACCGCGCCGATCTCGACGCCCAGGGTGACCGCATGGCCGGCCTGCTGCAGCGCCGCCTGCAGCCGCTCGCGGGTGGCGGGCTGGTTGATGGACTCGCGCTCGACCCGCAGCATCCAGTGGTCGGTGTCGCGCGCCACCAGCTGCGACTGCAGCGCGAGCTCGCGCGCCAGCGCGGTGATGGCCTCGGCCTTGACCAGGGCGCGGACCGTGGCGTACCAGAAGTCGCCCTCCTCCGTCCGGGTGAAACCGGCGGCGCTGCGGGCCGCAGCTTCGCGCTCGCGGTCGGGTTCGGCCTGCACCATGACCGGCACACCGAGCACTTCGCTGCCAGGGCGGCCGTCGAGCACGCGTCCTTCCATCGGTCGGCGCGGACCGGGGCGCGGCGCGTCTTCGGCCTCCGTGGCGGCGGGCGCGGCATCGGCTGCAATCGCAGGCGGCGCGACCACCGGCACGACCTGGCCCGGCGGCGTGCCGACGGCGGGCACGGCATTCACCACGGGCGAAGCATCGGGTTCGGCGCGGGCGGACTCGTCGCGAGCGGCATCCGCGTCACCGCGGGCCGCCGGAGGAACCGGGGCCGCCACGCGGGGCGCGGCCACGGCGGGCGTGGACGCAACTGCGGAAGGAGAAGCCTCGGGGGTCGTCTGGGGACCCGCGGCCGGAACCGGCCGTGCCGTCGCCGCAAGCACCGGTGCGGCAGGCGCCGCCGCCTGCCTCAGGGGTTCAACTGGAGTTTTTTTTTCAGCCGGCGCCGAAGCGGAGGTACTGCCCGGGCCGCCCGGCTTGAAGGCCAGGAGGCGCAGCAGCACCATCGTGAGCGCCGCGTATTCGTCAGGCGCCAGGCCCAGCTCGGCGCGGCCATGCAGGCACAGGCTGTAGAGGAGCTGGGTCTCGTCGGCCGGCAGCAGGCCGGCCAGACGCACCGTCTCGGCCGCCTCGTCATCGGCGGGGCTGGCGCCGGCGGCAGGCACGGCCTGGATCACGGCCATCTTCTGCAGCACTGCGCTCATCTCTTCGAGCGTGGAGCCGGCCGACAGGCCCAGCCCGCGCAGGGACTCGCAGGTCTCGACCACCTGGGCGCCGTCGCCATCGGCCAGGGCGCCGATCAGGCGGAACACGTGGCTGCGGTCCACGCTGCCCAGCATCTGGCGCACCGAAGGCTCGGCCAGCTGGCCGCCGCCGAAGGCGATGGCCTGATCGGTGAGGGAGAGCGCGTCGCGCATGGAGCCACGGGCGGCGCGGGACAGCAGGCGCAGCGCGCCCGCATCAAAAGCCACGGACTCCTGCCCCAGCACCCGGGCCAGGTGCTCCTGCACCGTCTCGGGGGCCATGGGCCGCAGGTTGAACTGCAGGCAGCGCGAGAGCACGGTGACCG
>CAZCTU010000086.1:0-6779 GCA_964501495.1 uncultured Ramlibacter sp. | reverse complement strand
CGCAACCTTGCCAAGGTTGAGGTCGCGAGTTCGAGCCTCGTTTCCCGCTCCAATTGCTCGAAAAGGGAGTCCGTCACCGGACTCCCTTTTTGTTTGGCCTTCCCCCCTCGCGCAGGGGCCGCCGGCGCATCGTCCATACTCCTGTGTCTGGAGGTAATTCGATGAAGTTTTCCCTGTTCATGATCCTGGTGGCCGGCCTGCTGCCGCTTCTGTGCACCGGCATCGCCAAGTCCCGCCTCAAGGGCTATGACAACCACCACCCGCGCGAGTGGGCCCGGGGCCTGACCGGCTGGCGCGCCCGCGCCGACGCCGCCCAGGGCAACAGCCTGGAGGCCTTCCCCTTCTTCGCCATCGGCGTGCTGGCCGCCCTGCACGCCGGCGTCGACGGCCATCTCCTGGACCAGATCACCGGCGCCTTCATCCTGGTGCGCCTCGTCTACATCGCCCTGTACGTGGCGGACAAGGCCAGCCTGCGCTCGCTGGTCTGGATGGTGGGGCATGGCCTCATCGTCGCCCTGTACGTGCTGGCCCTGCGCGCCTGATCGCTTCAGCCCCGAGGCGAGGCACAATAGCGCTGTCGCCCCGGTGGTGAAATCGGTAGACACAGCGGACTTAAAATCCGCGGCCCCTTCAAAGGGCGTGCCGGTTCGATTCCGGCCCGGGGCACCAGGGCCGGCACAGGCCGGCTGAAGCTCTTTCCCTTGCGCGGTTTCCGGTCCGCAGTTTCCAGTCCGTTCCAGGCGGCCGACCCATCATGTCCCACTACAACGCCCCCTTCGAGATCCACCTGCATGGCGAGCTGCCTCTTCGCCCGGACGTGACCTACGCGCAGCTGCAGGAGGCGCTCAAGCCCTTGTGGCAGTACGCCGGTGCCCGCTCGCTGGCCGACGCCGCCGAGAGCGCCTACGAGGAGGAGCCGGGCATCCGCTTCGACGCGCCCCAGCACCTCCTGACCCTGTGCTGGACGGTCTCGGGCGACCAGGACTTCCGCCAGGCGGTGGACGAGATGTGCATGGGCCTCAACGAGCTCGCCGCCCAGGGCGCCGCGCTCGAGGTCTCGTTCTACGACAACGAGTTCGACGAGGAAGAGGCCCCACCCGAGGAAGAGGCGCGCGACGACTACCTCATGGTCTTCGTCGGCCCCACGCCCGCGGCCATCATGCAGGTGCAGCGTGACCTGCTGGTCGAGGACGTGGTGCACCTGATGGAGCGCCACTTCGACGGCGCCGAGCTCGGCGGGGTGGTGGGCGAAATCGACAAGCTGTTCAACCAGCGCTTCGATGCGCTCGTGAGTTCCCTGGAGCTGGGCAAGCCCCCGCGGGGCTCCGGCGGCGGCAGCGGCGGCCACGGCGGCGGCCGCCGGCCTCGGCACCTGCACTGATCTTCTGCAGGGCGGGCCAGCGCCCGCACCCCCGACACCTCCCGCATCCCGCATCCCGCAGCATCCCGCAGGGTCCGGCTCGTCTTGGGCTGTCGCAGGGCTGCGCTATCCTGCGCCAAGCTCCACCCGCCACAGGCCCCGCATGACCGAACGCACCTCCCTCGCCCTCAACCCCGGCGTGCGCAAGCGCGAGGTGTTCGGCTGGGCGATGTACGACTTCGCCAACTCGGGGTACACCACCGTCGTCCTGACCGCGGTGTTCGCGGCGTACTTTGTCGGTGGCATCGCCGGCAAGGCGCCCTGGGCGACCTTCGCCTGGACCGCGGCGCTCAGCGCTTCCTATGCCCTGGTCATGCTGACCTCGCCCACGATCGGCGCCTGGGCCGACCTGCGCGCTGCCAAGAAGCGGCTCTTGATGATCGTCACCGCCGGCTGCGTCCTCAGCACCGCGGCCCTGGCCCTGCCCGGGCCGGGCGAGGTGGCCCTCGCGGTGGCACTCATCATCATTTCGAACACTTTCTATTCGTGGGGCGAATCGCTCACTGCGGCCTTCCTGCCGGAACTGGCGCGCCCGGAGGCCATGGGCCGCGTGAGCGGCTGGGGCTGGGGCCTGGGCTACCTGGGCGGCATGCTCACGCTGGGCATCTGCCTGGCCTATGTGCTGTGGGCGCAGAAGCAGGGCCTGCCGGCGCGCGAGTTCGTGCCGGTGACCATGCTGGTCACCGCGGTGATGTACGGGCTGCCGGCCCTGGTCACCTTCGCCCTGCTCAAGGAGCATTCGCCGCCGCGCGCCGACGCGCTGCAGGCCGCGGGCCTGCGCGCCTCCTGGCAGCAGCTGCGGCAGACCTTCGCCCAGGCATGGCGTTACCGCGACTTCATGTGGCTCATGGCCTGCGCCGTCTGCTACCAGGGCGGGGTGGCGGTGGCCATCGCGCTGGCGGCGATCTACGCCGAGCAGGTGATCGGCTTTCAGCCGCAGGAGACCATGGTGCTGGTCTTCGCGCTCAACGCCGCCGCCATGGCCGGCGCCCTGGCCTGGGGTTACCTGCAGGACCGCATCGGCCACAAGACCGCGCTGGGCCTGACCCTGGTGGCCTGGGTCGCGGCCTGCGTGATCGCGGCGCTGTCCACCAGCAAGGGCGACTTCTGGTGGGCCGCGTCGATCGCCGGAATCTGCATGGGCTCGAGCCAGTCCGCCGGACGGGCAATGGCCGGCCTGCTGGCGCCGCCCCGGCAGCTGGCCGAGTTCTTCGGCCTGTGGACGGTCGCGATCCGCCTCGCGTCCATCATCGGCCCCCTGAGCTATGGCGCCATCACCTGGATGACGGGCGGCAACCAGCGGGTGGCGATTCTCTCGACCACCGCACTGTTTCTCGCGGGCCTGTTGCTGCTGCTGAAGGTGGACGTGGCGCGTGGGCGCGAGGCGGCCCTGACGACCGTCGACTGAGGGCCGTGCCCGTGCTGGGACTGCCGCAGGGAGCATCTACGTCTGGAGGGCCCGGAGGATCTGCGTTGACGGTGGGATTGCCCTGAACGGGTCATGAAGCAGCCCTCATCGACGCTGCCTGACCGGTCTGTCCTCGGCGTCGGCGGCGGACCCGGTGTCTGGGTGTCGCGGCACGCCCGCTGCGGTGGAGGCAGACGCTGAGGCCTCGGCATCGCCTTCGCCTTCGCCTTCGCCTCGCCCGCGCTTGGGCGGGCGCGATGGGGGGATGGGCCGGTGTGGCGCCGGGGCGTCCGGCAAGGGAGGTGCGCTCCACGCCTCACCGGACTCGGCCGATGTGCCGGGTACGTTCCCCGTTGCCGGCGCAGCCGAGGGCGCGACGGCGACGGGACGCACCGCCAGCGCGGGGGCCGCGGGGCTGCCGGACGCCGGGCCCGAAGAGGCGGCTGGCGCCCTCAGCCCCACCCTGAGCAGGTGGGGCAGGGCGATCCAATCGGGCCGGATGCCGGGGCCTCCTGCCGTGGCCGCCGGAGCCAGCCCGACGTTGATCTCCGAGACGACCCGCGCATGCCGGGGGAAATGCCGGGGCACGAGCATTTGCCCCAGGACGGGCCGGGCAGGGGATGGCCGGGCCGCCGGTTTCGCTCCGGTGGCGGGGACCGTGATCGCCTCCCGCTCGGGGGGAGGGTCGGCGTCTGCGCCTGGCTGTGTCGTGCGTGCCTGCTCGGCACGCGTATTGGGGGACGGAACGGCCAGGAGGGCCCGGGCCGAGGCCAGGGCCTCGCGGGAGTGGCTTGACTGGGTTCGGTGCATGGCGGCGAGGTCCTGAGGTGGGCGAGGGCGGCATCATGGCGCGCCCGAAATTTCTGCAGGGGCCGCTGCCCTGCCCCAGTCAGTCCGGGATCAGCGAGGCTTTCCGAAGGCTGCAGAGGGCGGGCGGCGATGGGGTGCCGCCGCTACCCGGGGGTGCTGCCCGGGTCCGCCTGGTCCGGCGAATCGGCTGGCGCCGAAGACGACGAAGCCGAGGAGGACGAAGCCGAGGAGGGCGCACTCGACGCAGGGGCCGCGGTGGCCATTCCAGGCTGGGGCTGCTTCTCCGCAAGCTTCGCGCGTCGTTGTGCCGCCCGCTTGCGCGCCTTCGCTGCGAGCTGGCGTCTGCTCTCGGCGGGCCGGCTCACGGTGCCCGGGTGCCCGGCGTCGGCCTGTCCTTCTTGCGCCTCGCGCGCCTGGTGCCTGATGTAGATCGTGTAGGTCCGGGTCCGCCCCCCTTTCGACACGACCCCGCCCTGTTCCGGGACCTGCACTTCGAGCGGGGTGAAGCCCGCGGCCTTGAGTTCCGCGATCCCCGCCTCGTCGAGGACCAATCCATCACCATGGCTTTCGACAGAGCCGTCCCCCTGCGCCAGAAGGACACCTTCGAGGCCCGTCGTGATCTCCAAGGTCTGCCCGCCCACCGTCAGGCGGATGACCACGCCGGCGGGGAAGTCGGGCGGCGTCACGACGGACGTGGTGAATTGGCACCTGGGTCCGTCGCCTCCGGGCTCCGCCCCGAGCGCGCCGGGCTCGAGCGCCAGGGCCGGGCGCTCCGTCCCTGTGGCCCGGACTTTCCCGGCGGCGGAATCCGGCCCTGCGGACGCAGGCAATCCCACGATGGGCAACGTGATCGTGTGGGTCGATTTGAGGTCATGGGACGCCTGGGAAAGCTCGCCCGCCCCTTCCCCGTCCGAAGGCGCCTTCGTGCCCGCGGTACCGCCGGCCCGGCGCTTCTGCTCTCTCTGGCGGGTCCTGGCGGAGTGTGGCCGCGGCCTTGGTTCCTCGGGCACGGCAGCCCCGGTGCCCTCGGCAGAGACGGTCAGGGGCAGGCGCATGCGCCCCGTCCTGGGTTCCCCCTCCTCCGGATCGATCTCTCCCTCGTCGACGGACAGCTTCAGGAAGCCGTAGACCGGCTCGGCCTGCGCACCGCGTCGCCGGGGGAAAGGGCTGGTCAAGGGGATGGGCTCGAAGCCTTGCGCAATGAGTTGGTCGGCAAACGCCTTGTTCGAGGCCGCCGAAGGCCGGGGAGCGGCCACCTGCCCGCCGGACCGCCTGCCCCCTCGCGAGGTGGCAGGGGTCGAGCTCAAGGTGAGTGTCTTTCCATCGATTTCGAGGGTGGCAAGCAGTCCGGGAGGGCAATCGGGTGGGAGGACCCAGGCGTATTGGAGCTGCCCCCTGAGGGACTGACCTGGCGCATCCCGGTACTGGACCTCCATCAGGTGCTCCAAGGTACCGGGTCGCCGGTTCCGCAGGGGTGACAGGCCGTGTTCCGTCGTGGCCTGGAGGTCCAGGGGCCGGCCGGGAAGGACGATTCTGGGCGCCAACGCGGCCATGGCCCGTGCGGGGACCGTGTGCTGGCCGTAGGGGATCGCCACCACGCGGCCCGCCGGGTCGATGGCTGCGGGACCGGCGGCTTGGCGCGCAGGGCTCGTGCGCAGGGGTGTCGCGGGCGTTTCGCCCGTTCCGGCGGAGGCGGAGACGGAAGAGGGCAGTGCGGCGGGCGGCGGGCTGGCCGGGCGCATGGCGCAAGGCACGTTGGAGGCGGGTTTCACGGCGGCGTCACTCCGGAATGGAAGGGGCGCCACGATAGCGGCGCGCTTTCCTTTCCGGAGCGCTTTTCCGCGCCCCGGTCAGTGCGGGCTCAGTCAGCCCGGAATCATTGACTCTTGCCGTCGTTCCCCAGCCACCGCCGGGCGGCGGCCCGCAGGGCCTCGAGCATCGGGGGCGAGCCGGAGCCGCGCAGGTGCACCGCGCCCATGCCGGCGCGTGACTGCGCCAGGCCCGCCTCGGCGAGCAGGCGACGGGTGTGCCGCGCCACCGGCTCGCCGGTCTCCAGCACCCGCAGCTGCGGGCCGGCGAGGCGCTGCACCGTCTCCATCGCGAAGGCGTAGTGGGTGCACCCGAGCACCAGGGTGTCGATCTGGCCCTCGTGCCAGCCCAGAGGGCCGAGGGCGCCGATGTATTGCGCCAGCAGGGTGTCGGTGCGCCGGGTGTCACCGGCCTCGATGGCAGCGGCCAGGCCGTCGCAGGGCTGCAGGACGAAGGTGGCCTGGCCCTCGAGCGAGGCCTTGAGCTGCGCGAACTTGTCGCTCGCCAGCGTGCCGCGGGTGGCCAGCACGCCGACGCGGTGGGTGCGCGAGAAGGCCGCCGCCGGCTTGAGCGCCGGCTCCACGCCCACGATGGGCAGCTGCGGCCACTCGGCCCGCAGCTGCGCGATGGCGGCGGCGGTCGCGGTGTTGCAGGCGACGACCAGGGCCTTGATGTGGAGGCGGTCGACGAGCTCGCGGGTGATGGCCTGGGCGCGCTCGAGCACGAAGCCGTCCTCGCGCTCGCCGTAGGGCGCGTGCGCGGTGTCGGCGTAGTAGACGTAGTCCTCCTGCGGCATCAGCGCGCGCATCGCGCGCAGGATGCTCAGGCCGCCGATGCCGCTGTCGAAGACGCCGATCGGGGCGGCAATACGGGAGCCCGGTGCGGCTCCGGCAGCGCCGGGCGCGCCGGGGGAGGGCGCCCCCGCCTGCGAGGTCGGCACGGCCTCGTCCTTCCTCAGGCCGTGGTGACCGGGATGCTCTTGAACTCGCCCGAGGCGATGCGCTTGCTCCACTCGGCCGGGCCGGTGATGTGCGCGCTGGTGCCGCCGGCGTCGACCGCCACCGTCACCGGCATGTCGACCACGTCGAATTCGTAGATGGCTTCCATGCCCAGGTCGGCAAAGCCGACCACCTGGGCGTGCTTGATCGCCTTGGAGACGAGGTAGGCGGCGCCGCCCACCGCCATCAGGTAGGCGCTCTTGTGGTTCTTGATCGCCTCGATGGCGACCGGGCCGCGCTCGGCCTTGCCGATCATGGCGATGAGGCCGGTCTTGGCCAGCATCATGTCGGTGAACTTGTCCATGCGGGTCGCCGTGGTCGGACCCGCCGGGCC
>CAZCTU010000085.1:0-6791 GCA_964501495.1 uncultured Ramlibacter sp. | reverse complement strand
GGAGGTCGCATGAGCATTCTTCGAGGCGTTCACCACGTCGCCTACCGCTGCAAGGACGCCAAGCAGACGGTGGAGTGGTACGAGAAGCACCTGGGCATGAACTTCGTCCTGGCCATCGCCGAGAACGAGGTGCCCTCCACCGGGGCCTGGGACCCGTACATGCACGTCTTCCTGGACGCGGGCGGCGGCAACGTGCTGGCCTTCTTCGAGCTGCCCGAGCAGCCCGGGATGGGCCGCGACGAGAACACCCCCGCCTGGGTGCAGCACCTGGCGCTCAAGGTCGACAGCATGGACACGCTGCTGGCGACGAAAGCGAAGCTGGAGGCGGCCGGCATCGAGGTGCTGGGCCCGACCAACCACACCATCTTCAAGAGCATCTACTTCTTCGACCCCAACGGGCACCGGCTGGAGCTGGCCGTCGACACCGCGACGCCCGAGATGATGCAGAAGCTCGACGCGGTCAAGCGCGACATGCTCGAGGAGTGGAATCAAACCAAAAAGGCCCCCAAGCACGCGGCCTGGATGCACGATGGCAGCCACGCCTGAAGCCAGCGCAGCGCTGGCCTGCTGATTGAACTGAACACCGACACGATGTCCCTCCTGAACGAAACCCACGCCCCGCAACTTCGCAGCTGGCTGGCCAGTGCCAACGCCGCAGGCGGCGACTTCCCGATCCAGAACCTGCCCTTCGCGGTGTTCCGCCGCCGGGGGCGCGGCGAGGGCTGGCGCGGCGGCGTGGCCATTGGCGATGCGATCGTCGATCTGGCAGCGGTTGCCCAATCGGGCCTGTTCTCCGGCCTCGCCGGTGAGGCCGCCCAAGCCGGCGCGCAGGACAAGCTCAACGCCCTCATGGCCCTGGGCCCCAAGGCCTGGGGCGCGCTGCGCCTCGCGCTCTCGCGCGCCCTGCGCGAAGGCGCGAAGGAGCAAGCGGCCCTGACGGCCTGCCTGGTGCCGCAGGTCGAGGCCGAGTACGACGTCCCGGCCCGCATCGGCGACTACACCGACTTCTACACCTCGGTGCATCACGCCACCAACATCGGCCGCCAGTTCCGCCCCGACAACCCGCTCTTGCCCAATTACAAGTGGGTGCCGATCGGCTACCACGGCCGCTCGTCCAGCATCGTGATCTCCGGCCAGAACTTCCACCGCCCGGTGGGCCAGACCATGCCCCCGGGCTCGACGGCGCCGGTGTTCGGGCCCTGCAAGCGCCTGGACATCGAGCTCGAGATGGGCGTGTTCATCGGCACCGGCAATGCGCTCGGCGAGCCCGTCAAGATGGACGAGGCCGAGAGCCATGTCTTCGGCCTGTGCCTGTTCAACGACTGGTCCGCCCGCGACATCCAGGGCTGGGAGTACCAGCCGCTCGGCCCCTTCCTGTCCAAGAACTTCGCCTCCACCGTCTCGCCCTGGGTGGTGACGCTCGAGGCCCTGGCACCCTACCGCACAGCCTTCACCCGGCCCGAGGGCGACCCGCAGCCCCTGCCCTACCTGGACAGCGAAGCGAATCGCAAAGAGGGCGCCCTGGACATCCAGCTGCAGGTGCTGCTGCAGACCCCGCGCATGAAGCAGGCGGGCCAGGCCGGTGCCAGCATCAGCCGCACCAGCTACCGCCACGCCTATTGGACGGTGGCCCAGATGGTGACCCACCATACGGTCAACGGCTGCAACCTGCAGCCAGGCGACCTGTTCGGCACAGGCACCCTCTCGGGCCCCACGCTGGACCAGGCCGCAGCCCTGATCGAATTGACCGAGGGTGGCAAGAAGCCCCTCGAACTGCCTGGCGGCGAAACCCGCACCTGGCTGGAAGACGGCGACACGGTGACGCTCGCCGGCTGGTGCGAGAAGCCGGGCGCCGCACGCATCGGCTTCGGCACTTGCGTGGGCACGGTGCTGCCGGCGCGCCAGGCCTGAGCCGGAGCGTGCCGGCTTTTGCTACGCTGGCACGCACACCCGCTCCCGCCGACTGACCCAGCGCCTGAAGGTCCCCCGCCATGAAGCTGTACAACTACTTCCGCTCTTCCGCCTCCTACCGGGTGCGTATCGCCCTGGCGCTCAAGGGCCTGCCCTATGACTATGTGCCGGTGCACCTGCCCAAGGGCGAGCAGCAGTCCGAGGGCTATGCGGCGGTCACGCCGACCCCCCTGGTACCGACGCTGGTCACCGACGCGGGCGAGGCGCTGGGGCAGTCCATGGCCATCATCGAGTACCTCGACGAGATCCTCCCCGAGCCGCCCCTGCTGCCGAAAGACGCGCTGGGCCGCGCCCGGGTGCGCGCCCTGGCCCAGTCCATCGCCTGCGAGATCCACCCGCTGAACAACCTGCGCGTGCTCAAGTACCTGGTGAAGGAGCTGGGCGCGAGCGAGGACGCCAAGAACGCGTGGTACCGCCACTGGGTGCGCCTGGGGCTGGAGGCCTTCGAGCGCGAGCTCACCCGCCTGCCGGCCGCCACCTACTGCTATGGCGACACGCCCACGCTGGCCGACTGCCTGCTGGTGCCGCAGATCTTCAACGCGCAGCGCTTCGACGTCGACCTCGCCGGCCTGCCCCGCACGATGGCGGCCTTCGACGCCTGCATGCGCCTGCCGGCCTTCGTGCAGTCGCAGCCCTCGGCCTGTCCGGACGCCGAGGGCTGATCAGCGCGGCCGCCCGATCGCGACCCAGCCTCTCCTGAGCCAAGCTTGCGCCATCGGCACAAGTGGTATTACCATCGCGATGGAAGTAATACCGAGGCCACCATGTCGACCAAGCTCACCGTCAAGGGACAAGTCACTATCCCCAAGCAGATCCGTGACTCGCTGGACCTGCAGCCTGGCACCCGGCTCGAATTCACCGTCAATGGCGACGGCGAGGTGGTGCTGCAGCGCGCCGACGGTCCCCGCCGCCGCAAGGCCGATCGCTTCGAAGCGGCCCGCGGCAAGGCCGACGTGAAGTGGCGAACCCGGGACCTGATGGCACTGCTGCGCGACGGCTGAGCCGTGCTGGTCGACACCAACGTCCTGGTCGATGTACTGGCCAATGACCCCGACTGGGCCGACTGGTCGATCGGGCAATTGCGTGCGCAGGCGCGGGTCCACCGCCTGGCGATCAATCCGGTGATCTATGCCGAACTGGCACTGACTTTTTCCACCGTCGAAGCGCTCGACGAGGCCCTCGTAGGCATGGAACTTCCGGTGCTGGAAATCCCGAGGCCTGCGCTCTTCCTGGCGGGCAAGGCCTTCGCCAGGTACCGCAAAGCCGGTGGGCTGAAGAACAGCGTCCTGAGCGACTTCTTCATCGGCGCGCATGCCGCTGTCGCAGGCCTGCCGCTGCTCACGCGCGACGTCCGGCGCTACGCCACCTATTTCCCGACGGTTCGGCTCGTGACTCCGCAGTAGATTCGCCATCAGCAAACCGACCCCCTCCGGCCCGCCCGGCCGATAGCATGCGCCGCACCTCAGCTTCCTTCTGGAGCTTCCGATGCGCGCTTGCCTCAAGGCCCTGCTGTCCGCCGCCCTGACCTTCACCTGCCTCTTTGCCCTCGCCCAGCCCCTGCGCCTGGGCGTCATCGGCCCCTTCAGCGGCCCCTCCTCCGACTTCGGCGTGCCCATGCTGCGCGGGGTGCAGCTGGCGGTGGACGAGATCAACGCGGTCGGTGGCTTCCTCGGCCGGCCGATCGAGCTGGTGGTGCGCGACGACCAGGCCACGCCGGCGGTGGGCCTGTCGCAGTCACGCGCGCTGGCCGAGGCCAAGGTCTTCGCCACCATCGGCTTTTGCAACACCGGTGTGGCCATGGCCTCGCTCGAGGTGTTCCAGCAGGCGCGCATCCCGCTCATCGTGCCCTGTGCCGCCGGCAGCCCGGTGACCGCCAAGTACCCCCCGAAAGAGAGCTACGTATTCCGCACCTCGGCGCGGGACAGCCTGCAGGCCGAGGTGATGGTGGCCGACCTGGTGCGCCGCGGCTGGACCCGGGTGGCGGTGTTTGCCGACAGCACGCCCTACGGGGAGTCAGGCCTGGCCGACGTGCGCAAGGCCCTGGCGCAGCGCAAGCTCGAGCCGGTGTACGTGGCCCGCTTTCCGCTGGGGGTGACCGACCTGTCCGAGCCGCTGCGCGCAGCCAAGGCCATCGGTGCCAATGTGATCTTCACCTACACCGTCGGCAAGGAGAACGCCGCCATCGCCCTGGGCCGGCAGGCGCTGCGCTGGAACGTGCCGCTGGTGGGCGGCTGGCCGCTGTCCTTCCCCTTCTTCATCGAGGGTGGGCGCGACGCCGCCGAGGGCGCGCTGATGGCGCAGACCTTCATTGCCGAGCCAAGCAACGAGCGCCGGGCGGCCTTCCTCTCGGCCTATGCGCGCAAGTACAGCGTCCGACGCATCCCGGTGCCGATGGCAGCGGCCCAGGCCTACGACGCGACCTACATCCTGCTGCACGCCCTTTTCGGGCTGGGCGACGGCGAGGTGGACGGGCCACGGCTCAAGACCGCCCTGGAGAACCTGCCCCGCACCTACTACGGCGTGGTGGCCACCTACGAACGGCCCTTCAGCCCGGACGACAAGGACGCGATCACCGCCCCCATGCTGGTGATCGGTCAGGTGAGGAAGGGCGCCGTCACCTTTGCCTACCCCGACGACGCGCGGCGCAACCTCTTCGTGCAGCGCAAGCGCTGATCAGAAGGTGCCCGGGTAGGCGCCGCCGTCCATCAGCAGGTTCTGGCCGGTGATGAAGCCGGCCTGCGCGCTGCACAGGAAGGCGCAGGCGGCACCGAACTCATCGGGCTGGCCGAAGCGGCCGGCCGGCACCGTCTTGCGGCGGGCAGCGGCCACCTCCTCCACGGTCTTGCCGGCCTTCTGGGCGGCACCCGCCAGGGTGACGCGCAGGCGGTCGGTGTCGAAGGGGCCGGGCAGCAGGTTGTTCACCGTCACGCCGGCCGAGACCAGTTGCGGGTTGCGCGCCAGGCCGGCGACGAAGCCGGTGAGGCCGGTGCGGGCACCGTTCGAGAGACCCAGGGTGTCGATCGGCGCCTTCACCGCGCCCGAGGTGATGTTGACGATGCGGCCGAAGCCGCGCGCCACCATGCCGTCCACCGTCGCCTTGATCAGCTCGATCGGGGTGAGCATGTTGGCGTCCAGGGCCGCGATCCAGGCGTCGCGGTCCCAGTCGCGGAAGTCGCCGGGCGGCGGGCCGCCGGCGTTGGTGACCAGGATGTCGTAGCCCTCATGCGCGGCCAGCGCCGCGGCGCGGCCCGCGGGCGTGGTGATGTCGGCGGCCACGGGGATGACCTGGGTGCCAGCCGGCAGCAGCGGGTCGGCCCGCAGGGCCGCAGCCGCTTCCTCCAGGGCCGGCGCGCCGCGCGCGACCATCACCACATGCACGCCCTCGCGCGCCAGGGCGCGGGCGCAGCCCAGGCCCAGGCCCTTGCTGGCGCCTCCCACCAGGGCCCATCGGTTCTTGATGCCGTAATCCATCGTCTGTGTCTCCTGAAAAATCGTGGGGCGGCGGCCTCAGGCCCGCGCCCGGCTGAACATCCAAATGCCCGACAGTACCAGCGCCGTGCCTAGCGCCACCCAGACGGTGAGCGGCTCACCCAGCAGCCAGGCGCCCAGCAGGATGGTGGACATCGGCCCGATCATGCCGGCCTGCGCCGCGACGCCCGCGCCGATGCGCTCGATGGCCAGCATGACCAGCAGGATGGGCACGACGGTGCAGATCGAGGCGTTGATGAGGGACAGCCACAACACCTCGGGCGCCACTTGCCAGCCCGCCTCGATCGGCCGCAGCAGCAGGAACTGCCCGATGCACAGCAGGCAGGCCACGGTGGAGGCCAGGCCCACCAGGCGCAAGGAGCCCAGGGCCTGCACCAGGCGGCCGCTGTAGGTGAGGTAGAAGGCGTAGCTCACCGCGCTGCCGAAGACCAGGGCCGCGCCCAGGACCGCATGCGCGCCCTGGGTGCCGATCTCATGGCCGAAGACCAGCAGCACCCCGGCGTAGCTCGTCATCATCGCCAGCCACTGCCGGGACAGGATGCGCTTGCGGTGCAGCAGCCAGCCGAGCACGACGACCAGGGTGGGGTTGAGATAGAGGATGAGCCGCTCCAGCGAGGCACTGACGTACTGCAGGCCCATGAAATCCAGGATGCTGGCCAGGAAGTAGCCGGTGGTGCCCAGGAAAAGGATGCCGCCCCATTGGCGCAAGGTCAGCGGCGCCTGGCCCCGGCTGGCCCACCAGGCCATGCCCAGGAAGACCGGCAGGGCGAACAGCATGCGCAGCATCACCAGGGTGACCGCGTCCACCCCATAGCGGTAGGCCAGCTTGGCGATGATGGCCTTGCCGCTGAAGGCGATGGCCCCCACCACGGCGAAGACCAGGCCCAGGGCCCGGCCCGGTACCGCATCGGCTGCGCGCGCGTTCATCCGCGTTTTCCTCCTGAGTTCACTGCCCTGATTGTCGCAGCCATGAAAAAGGCGCCCCGCAGGGCGCCTCTTCGTGGGAAGGTGAGCCGGGGCTCAATCTTCCTCTTGGAACACGTCCTCGCGCTTGCTCTTCACGGAGGGCAGCAGCACGATGACCATCAGCAGCACCGCGGCAGCCAGCAGGCCGGCGGACAGCGGACGGGTCACGAACACGCTCCAGTCGCCGCGGGACAGCAGCATGGCGCGACGCAGGTTCTCTTCCATCATCGGGCCCAGGATGAAGCCCAGCAGCAGCGGCGCGGGTTCGCAGCCGAGCTTGATGAACAGGTAACCGACGATGCCGAAGAAGGCCACCATCCAGATGTCGAAGGTGTTGTTGTTGGTCGAGTACACACCGATCGCGC
>CAZCTU010000084.1:0-6813 GCA_964501495.1 uncultured Ramlibacter sp. | reverse complement strand
GCGGCGAAGGCATTGACGACGTGGACGGCGAGGTCTGGCTGCACACCTACCCGCGTATGCTGGGCTACGCCTTCAAGCCGGTGAGCTTCTGGTACTGCCACCGGGCCGACGGTCGCCTGCGCGCGGTGGTGGCCGAAGTGAACAACACCTTCGGCGAGCGCCACTGCTACCTGCTGGACCAGCCCCGCTACGGCGTCGAGCAGCAGGCGGCCAAGTGCTTCCACGTCTCGCCCTTCTGCCACAGCGAGGGCCGCTACCGCTTCCGCTTCCTGCGCACCGAGGGCCGTGCGAACCCGCGCACCGTGGTGCGGGTGGACCTCGACGACGACACCGGCCCGCTCATCGCCACCAGCGTGAGCGGCGCGCTCCAGCCCGTGTCTCCCGCCGCCCTGCGCCTGGCGCTGTGGCGTTACCCGGCGATGACGCTGATGGTCATCGCCCGCATCCATTGGCAGGCCCTGCAGATCTGGCTGAAAAAGGTGGACTTCCACCGCAAGCCGCCGGCGCCTGACCGTTTCGTGACCCGCTGAACCTTCGCTCTGGACGACTCCGCATGAACACCTTGACGGCTTCCTCCCCTGCTTCTTCCTCGGAGCAGGGCCACGCGCCGGCTCAGGCGCCGGTCGCGCGCGCGCCCGCCGCCGCCCGCTCCGTGCTGCGCCTGCTGCAGGGCCTGCGCCACGGCTCGCTCACCCTCGAACTGCCCGGCGGCGAGGTCCGCAGCTTCGGCGACGGCCAGGGCCCGCAGGCGCGCATCCACCTGCGCAACTGGTCGCCCTTCGGCGCGGCGCTGCGCTCGGGGGACATCGGCTTCGCCGAGGGCTACGTGGACGGCGACTGGACCACGCCCGACCTGCCCGCGCTGCTCGGGCTGCTGGTCGCCAACCGCCAGGCCCTGGACGCCGCCATCCATGGCTCCTGGATCGGCCGCCTGGCCTACCGCCTGCGCCACCTGCTCCATCGCAACACCCGCGCCAACAGCCGCAAGAACATCCACGCCCACTACGACCTGGGCAACGACTTCTACCGCCTGTGGCTGGACGAGACGATGAACTACTCCTCGGCCCTGTTCACCCGCGACGAGCACGGCCGGCCGCAGGAGAGCCTGCCGCAGGCCCAGCACGCCAAGGTGCGCCGCGCGCTGCACATGGCCGGCGTGCGCGCCGGCCACCGGGTGCTGGAGATCGGCTGCGGCTGGGGCGCGCTCGCCGAGAAGGCCACGCGCGAATTCGGCGCCCACGTGACCGGCGTCACCCTCTCGACCGAGCAGCTGGCCTGGGCGCAGCGGCGGCTCGCCGACCAGGGCCTGGCCGACCAGGCCGACCTGCGCCTGCAGGACTACCGCGACATCGACGACGGTCCCTACGACGCAGTCTGCTCCATCGAGATGCTGGAGGCGGTGGGCCGCGAGTACTGGCCCACCTACTTCAACGCGGTGGCCAAGCTGCTCAAGCCGGGCGGCCGCGCCTGCATCCAGACCATCGTGATCCGCGACGCGCTGTTCGAGCGCTACATCGGCTCGACCGACTTCATCCAGCAGTACATCTTCCCCGGCGGCTGCCTGCCCAGCCCCTCGGCCTTCAAGCGCGAGGCGCAATCGGCCGGCCTGCACCTGGTGGAGGAAATGTCCTTCGGCCAGGACTACGCCGAGACCTGCAGGCGCTGGCGCGAGGACTTCCTCGCCCAGCGCGAGGCGGTGCTGTCGCAGGGATTCGACGAGCGCTTCATCCGCCTGTGGGAGTTCTACCTGGCCTACTGCGAGGCCGGCTTCGCCGCCGGAGACATCGATGTGGTGCAGTACACGCTCCAGCGCTGAACGCGCGCCCCGCGCACGCCGCCCCGGCGCCGAGCGCGGCTTCCCCGCCCTGCCTGCACTGCGGGCCCTGTCGGCGCTGGGCGCGCTGGCGGTGGGCCTCACCCTGCCCCGCCCGGGCGCGGCTTCGACCGACATGCCGGGTGAGCCCGGCGCCCTGCCCGAAGCGCGCCAGAACGCGAACGCCAGCGCGCACCCGCAACTGCCTGGCAGCCGCCTGCGGGGCCAGGCGCAGCTGCGGATCCTCGGCCTGGGCATCTACCGGGCGCGCCTGTGGACGCTCCCGGGCTTTCGCGCCGATCAGGCCCTGGAGCAGCCGCTGGTTCTGGAGCTGGCCTACCTGCGTGACTTCCAGGGCAGCGCGATCGCGCAGCGCTCGCTCGACGAGATGCGCCGCGCCGGTCCGCTCGCCGACGCCCAGGCCCAGCGCTGGCTGGCCGAGATGCGGCGGCTCTTTCCCGACGTGCGCGCCGGCGACCGCATTGCCGGCCTGCACCTGCCTGGCCAGGGCGCCCGCTTCTGGCGGGACGGCCAGCCCCTGGGCGAGGTGGCCGACGCGGAATTCGGCCGGCGCTTCTTCGGCATCTGGCTGGCCCCGAGCACCTCGCAGCCGGCGATGCGCCTGTCCCTGCTCGGGCTGGCGGCGGCCGGCAGCCTCTGAGGCCCCACCAGGCCTGCCCCCCCTATCGGACTTCGAGGAGAACGCCATGTCCACCCTGACCTCTTTTGCCTCCCGCAAGACCGGCGGCCATCGCGGCTTCCGCGGCTTCCGCGTCTTTGCCGCACTCGCCCTGGCGGCCAGCCTGGCCGGCCTCGCTGGCTGCGCCAGCCCGCGCGTCGAGCAGTACGCCGCCGAGCGGCCCGCGCTGGACCTGGCGCGCTACTTCAACGGCAAGGTCATCGCCCACGGCATCTTCCAGGACCGCAGCGGCCAGGTGGTCAAGCGCTTCACCGTCGACATGGACGGCAAATGGGAAGGCAACCAGGGCGTGCTCGACGAGCGCTTCACCTATTCCGACGGCAGCACCCAGCGCCGCGTCTGGCGCCTGACCCGGCACGCAGACGGCCGCTACACCGGCACCGCCGACGACGTGGCGGGCGAGGCCAGCGGCCGCACCGCCGGCAACGCCTTCCAGTGGTCCTATGTGCTCAAGCTGCCGGTCGACGGCACCGTCTACGAGGTGAGCTTCGACGACTGGATGTACCTGGTGGACGAGCGGGTCATGCTCAATCGGGCCACCATGAGCAAGTTCGGCGTCCGCCTGGGCGAGGTCACACTGTCCTTCCAGAAACTGCCCTGAGCGCCGCGCCATGAGCCTCAACCCGAAGATCCGCGACTGGCGCGGCAAGCGCGTCTGGCTGGTCGGCGCCTCCAGCGGCATCGGCCTCGCCCTCGCCAGGCACCTGCACGGCCTGGGCGCGCAGGTGCTGGTGTCGGCGCGCCGCCCCGGGCCGCTGGAAGAATTTGCCGCCGCCCACCCGGGCAGCGTCGCCCTGCCCCTGGACGTCACCGACCGCGAAGGCGTGGCACGGGCCACCGCCCAGGCCCTGGCGGGCGGCCCGCTGGACCTGGTGTGCTACTGCGCCGGCCACTACCACGCCATGCGCGCCACCGCGATGGACCTGGACGACCTGCTGCGCCACCACGAGATCAACACCGTGGGCGCGCTGCACCTGCTGCACGCCCTCACCCCGGCGCTGCTGGCACAGGGCCACGGGCACATCAGCCTCGTGAGCAGCGTGGCCGGCTACCGCGGCCTGCCGCAGGCCCTGGCCTATGGCCCGACCAAGGCCGCACTGATCAACCTGGCCGAGATCCTCTACCTGGACCTGCAGCCGAAGGGCCTGGGCGTGAGCGTGGTGAACCCCGGCTTCGTCGAGACGCCGCTCACCGCCGGCAACCGGTTCCACATGCCGGCCCTCATCACCGCCGACGAGGCCGCGCGCGAGATGGTGCGGGGCTGGGAGCGGGGCCAGTTCGAGATCCATTTCCCGCGCCGCTTCACCCGGGTGATGAAGCTGCTGCAGCTGCTTCCCCATCGCCTCTACTTCGCGGCGGTCCGCCGCAGCACCGGGCTCTGATCGCATGAACGCCACATCTCCCGGATCCACCGCCGCCTCCTCGCCCAGCATCGACGCCGCGGTGCGCGCGCTCGCCCGCTTCTACGAGCAGCTCTCGGAGGCCGACCTGCCCCGCCTGCACACGCTCTACGCGCCGGACGCCCGCTTCAAGGACCCCTTCAACGAGGTGCAGGGCGTGGCCGCCATCGAGGCCATCTTCCGGCACATGTTCGTCTCGCTGGAGAGCCCGCGCTTCGTGGTGACCGGCCAGGTGCGCCAGGGCGAGCAGTGCTTCCTGCTGTGGGACTTCCACTTCCGCTTCCGCCGCTTCGACACCCACACCGAGCAGCGGGTGCGCGGCACCTCGCACCTGGTCTTCGACGACCAGGGCCGGGTCACCCTGCACCGCGACTACTGGGACGCCGCCGAGGAGCTGTACGAAAAGCTGCCGGTCGTCGGCGGCCTGATGCGGTGGCTCAAGCGCCGCGCCAATCAGTGACCGCCAGCCCCCGAGGTCCGGCCCAGGCCTCGCGTCGAGACAGCGCGAGCCCGCAGGGGCGGGCGAGCCAGGCGGGTCCCACGCTGCGCCTGGTCCTGGGCGACCAGCTCGACCCGCAGCATTCCTGGTTCCGCGAGGTCCGCCCGGACGTGGTCTACCTGCTGATGGAGGTGCGCGCCGAGACCGACTATGTGCGCCATCACGCGCAGAAGGTGCTGGCGATCTTCGCCGCGATGCGTGACTTCGCCCGCCGGCTCAAGGCCGCCGGCCACCGGGTGCGACACGTGGCCTTGGGCGACGCGAGCAACCGCCAGGGCATTCCCGCCAACCTCGACGCGCTCGTCGCTCACTACGGCGCCGCCGAGGTGCAGTACCAGTTACCCGACGAATGGCGCCTGGACCGCGCGCTGGCCGACTGGGCCGAGCGCGCCCGCGCCCAAGGCATCTCGGCGACCCCGGTGGACACCGAACACTTCCTCACCGCGCGCGAGGACTGCCAGCGCCTCTTCCAGGACAGCCGCCAGTGGCTGATGGAGCGCTTCTACCGCGAGCAGCGCCGCAAGCAGGGCGTGCTGCTCACGCCAGACGGCAAGCCCGAAGGCGGCCAGTGGAACTTCGACGCCGACAACCGCAAGCCCTGGAAGGGCCAGCCGCCGGCCCCGGCCGACACCCGCCCTCGCCACGACCACACGGCGCTGTGGCAGTCCATCGAGGCGGCGGGCGTGCACACCATGGGCGACCCGCAGGCCGCGGCCCTGCGCTGGCCCCTGCACCGCGAGGAGGCGCTGGCCCAGCTCGATCACTTCATTGCCCACGGCCTGCCGCATTTCGGCGACTACCAGGACGCGCTCTCGGGCCGCAGTGACTATCTCTTTCACTCGCTGCTGTCCTTCGCCCTCAACACCAAGATGCTGCGACCGCGCGAAGTCATCGCCCGCGCCGAGCAGGCCTGGCGCGAGGGCCACGCGCCGCTGCATGCGGTGGAGGGTTTCATCCGCCAGATCCTCGGGTGGCGCGAGTACGTGCGGGGCTTCTACTGGGCGCACATGCCGGGGTACACCGAGGTGAACGTTCTGGGCCACGAGCGTCCGCTGCCCGAGTGGTTCTGGACCGGGCGCACCCAGATGGCCTGCCTGGCCCGCGCCATCGGGCAGTCACTGGAGACCGCCTACGCGCACCACATCCAGCGCCTCATGGTGATCGGCAACTTCGCGCTGCTGGCGGGCCTGCAGCCCGAGGCCCTGCATCGCTGGTACCTTGGCATCTACATCGACGCCTTCGAGTGGGTGGAGGCGCCCAACACCCTGGGCATGAGCCAGTTCGCCGACGGCGGCCGCCTCGCCACCAAGCCCTACGTGAGCAGCGCTGCCTACCTGGGGCGCATGGGCGACCACTGCGCCGGCTGCCGCTACGACCCCAAGCAGAAGACCGGCGAGCGGGCCTGCCCCTTCAACGCGCTGTACTGGGACTTCTTCGAGCGGCAGCGGGAGCGACTGGCCGGCAACCACCGACTGGGCATGGTCTACCGGCAGCTCGATCGCTTCGCGCCGGAGGACCTGCAGGCCCTGCGGGCGCAGGCGGCCTCTGTCCTGGAACGGCTGGACGCGCTCTGACGCCGCCTCCCGGGCCGGCTCGCGGGGCGCTGCAAGGCGCTGCGTGGTGCTGCGGCCCGCAGCGACGGCTACTTTTTCAGCGCGTAGTGCTGGATCCAGGCGACCAGCTTCATCGCGGCCGGGGTGAGCGGCATGTCGTGCCGCCGCACGGTGCAGATGATCGGCGTGGGCAGTTCATCGCGCACCGGCACGACAGCCAGCTCGTCGCGCACCGCGGAGTGCTCATACACCACCCGCGGGATGGTGGCGACCCAGTCGGGGGAGGCGGCGATCAGCCCGGGCAGCGCGAGGAAGGACTCGCACAGCATCTTGACCCGCGGCGCGCCCAGGCCGGCGCGCTCGAAGGCCTCCTCGATCACCGCGCCCGGCCCGCGCGACGGGCTGGAGAGGACCCACTCGCACTCGCGCAGCTGCGCCAGCGAGGTGGCGCCGGCCAGGGGGTGGGCCTTGGGCGCGACGATCAGGACCTGGCTGCCATAGAGCGGCTCGGCCACCAGGTCGGCCTCCAGGTCGACGCGGTGCACCGGGGTCAGGGCAAAGTCGATGCTGCCGTCCCGCAGCAGGGGCGCGACCCCGGGGTAGAGGCCGTCACGGCAATGCACCTGCACCTGCGGATGCTGCTGGCTGAACTGGTGAATGGCCCGAGGCAGCAGGCCCAGGCCGATGGCGGGCGAAATGGACATGCGCACCGCGCCTTGCCACAACCCCCGCATCTGCGCGATCTCCTCGGTGGCGCGCTGGCTCTGGGACACCATCTGCTTGGCATGGCGCAGGAAGGCCTGGCCGAAGGGGGTGAAGCTCACGCCCTGCTTGCTGCGCACCAGCAG
>CAZCTU010000083.1:0-6813 GCA_964501495.1 uncultured Ramlibacter sp. | reverse complement strand
TGCCGCCAGGCGCTGGCCCAGGTGGCGCGCCGCCACAGCGTGCCGTCGGCGCGCAGGTTGGTGATCGTCTGGCGCAGCGCGTCGGTGAGGAAGAAGAAGGTCACCAGGCGGAACCAGCGCAGGCGCCATTTCTCGTTGCCGCCCAGGGCCTTGTACAGGTCGAAGGCGGTGCAGCGGTGCTCGGCCTCCTCGGACGCGTGCCACAGCCAGAGGGTGGACAGGCGCTCGTCGGTCGAGGCCAGCACCTCGGGGTTGTGCAGCAGCCAGGTGGCGAAGATGGCGGTGAAATGCTCGTTGGCGGCGGTGGCCGCGACCGCGTGGCGGGGGTTCAGGCCCTCGAGCCGGCGGATGCGGGCCTTGGCGCGCGGCTCCCAGGCATTGGGCAGGCCCAGCGTTTCGAGATGGGCGTTGTAGAGGCCGTGCAGGCGGCGGTGCGTGGCCTCCTGGCCGACGAAGCCCTTCACCTCGGCGTCGAACTGCGCCTGCTTCTCGGCGGGCAGGGCCTTGAAGGCATTGCGCACCGAGTCGATGAAGAACTGCTCCCCGACCGGGAAGCTCATGGACAGGGCGTTGAAGAAGGCCGAGCGGAAGGGATCATCGCCACACCAGTGGCGCGGGATCGGGGCCTCCATGTCGACAAGGAGGCGGCGGACGACGAGATCGGTCATGGGCGCATTCCTGCAGGAAAGGCCCCGTGCCGGGATACCAGGGGCGGGGCGGCGCCGCGCTCCATACACAGGTGTATTTTGGCCCTATTTTGGCCCGCGGCAGGCGCATCATAGCGCCTGCGGCCAACCCGGGTTCAGCGCCGGGCCAGGGCCTGGTCCCGGCGGCGCTGCAGGCGCCGCTGGGCCTCGCGCCGGGCCCAGGCGTCGAGGAGGCGCCGCAGGGGCGCCGGCAGGTAGCGAAGCAGGCCGACCAGTCCGGTCAGCAGGGCAGCCTGCATCAGTCGCGGCCGAAGGCGCGGGCCTCGGCGTCCATCGCCCGGCTGATGTCGGCCATGAGGCGGGCGTCGAAGCGGGCCGCCTCCATGAAGCGGGCGTCGGCGGCGGCCTGGCGCCAGACGGCCAGCGCATCCACCACCGGACGGCCGATGGCGGCCAGCAGGCGCAGCACAGGACGGCTCTCGAGGGTCTCGCGGAGCCACTCGGCGGCGCGCTCGAAGCGGGCGACGCCCGGGTGCTGGATGGGGAAATCGACGTGGACGAAGCTGGTCATGGTGGGAACTCCCTGTATCTGTTGAACGGCTCTTCCGTTTGATGGACCGAATACTAGGGTTCACCCTGATATTTTTCCAATTTAGATTGATGATGCATACTATTTCCAATCTGAATGTTTAAGCCGTGAGCCCCAATTTCCGCACCCTGGACCTGAACCTGCTGCGGGTCTTCGACCAGGTGATGGCCGAGCGCAACCTCACCCGGGCCGCGCGCAACCTGGCCATGACCCAGCCAGCCGTGAGCAATGCGCTCGCCCGGCTGCGCGAGTTCCTGGGCGACCGGCTGGTGGTGCGCAGCGGCTACGGCGTCGAGCCGACGCCACGCGCGCTGGCGCTGTGGCCGGCGGTGGGTGAGGCGCTGCGGCAGCTGGAGGCCTCGCTGGCGCCGGGCGAATTCGACCCGGCCCATGCCGAGCACAGCTTCGTGCTGGCCATGGCCGACGCCACCGCCGCCACGCTGATGCCCGGCCTGGTCGACATCGTGGCGGCCGAGGCACCGGGCGTGTCGATCCGGGTCGTGCCGCTCACCACCCGCGACCCGCGTCCGCTGCTGGACGAGGGCCACAGCGACCTGGCGGTGGGCTACTTCCCGGCGGTGCTGGCGGACCTCACCGCCCAGGTGCAGGCCGGGGTGTCGGCGAGCTTCGACCACCAGCGCCTGTATGAAGGACGCTATGTCTGCGTGATGCGCAAGGGCCATCCCCTGGCCGCCGCGCCGCTCACGCTCGATGCGTACTGCGCCGCGCGGCACCTGCTGGTGAGCTTTTCCGGCCGGCCCTACGGCTTCGTCGACGAGGCCCTGGCCGCCCTCGGACGCCAGCGCCGCATCGTGCTCACGGTGAACCAGTTCTTCACCGCCGGCCAGGTGGTGGCGACCTCGGACCTGCTCACCGTGCTGCCCCGGCACTTCGTGCCGGTGACCGGCATGGCCGATGAACTGGTGATGCGCGAGCTGCCCTTCGTGGTGCCGCCGGTGCATGTGGATGCCCTGTGGCACCGTCGCATGGGCCAGCGCAGCGCCCACGCCTGGCTGCGGGAGGCGGTGCGCCGGGCCGCGGGGGGCGACCTGCGGGAAGACCTGCCCCTGCCCAACGACGCCTCGCCCGGCGCAGACGCGAAAGGCCAGGCCGCATGAAGGTGCAGCTGCTGTCCGACCTGCACCTGGAGGCGCAGCCGCAGTTCGAGGTCGCGCCGGCCCCCGGGGCCGACCTGATGGTGCTCGCCGGCGACATCGGCTCGTACCAGGCAGGCAGCCGGCTCGCGGAAACAGGCGATGAGGACTTCGGCCTCGCGCGCTTCTCGCCGCGCCAGGGCTGGCCCGTGCCGGTGCTCTTCGTGCCCGGCAACCACGAGTACGACGGGCTGGAGTTCGAGCCGACCATGGCGCGCCTGCGCGAGACCTGCGAGCGCCTCGGCATCACCTGGCTGGACCGCGAGGTGATGGTGATCGACGGCGTGCGCTTCATCGGCAGCACGCTGTGGTCGGACTTCGACGCGCTGGTGCCGCCCGAGGCCACGCCGACGGTGCAACTCAAGGCCCGCGAGAAAGCCTTCCGCGCGGCCAATTTCTACCTGCGCAAGCACTCGACGCTGATGAACGGCGAGCGCATGCTGGCCGAGCAGATGCGTGAGGTGGCGCTGGACTGCCAGCGCTGGCTGCGCGAGGCGCTGTCACATCCCTTCGAAGGCACCACGGTGGCCGTCACCCATTTCGCGCCCAGCCTGCGCAGCGCCGACCCGCGCTACGGCCTGGTGCCCGGCACCGCCGGCTTCTGCAATGCCCTCGACGACCTGCTGCCCCTGGCCGACTGGTGGCTCCATGGCCACCTGCACTGCACCCAGCACTACCAGGTGGGGCGCTGCCGGGTGCGAGCCAACACGCTGGGCTATGCGGGCAAGGGCGAGCAGACCACCTTCCGTCCGGACTATGTGATCGACCTCGCCGCGGACTGACATGCCCCTGCGGCCGACGCCCGCATGGGCCCGCAGGCATACTCGTCCCCTCGGCCCCCTCACGCAGTCCCCCTCCATGCCCTCCACCCGCCAGGCGCTGGCGCCCAGCTTCACCCCGCGCGAATTCCGCAGCGCGCTGGGCATGTTCGCCACCGGCGTGACCATCGTCACCACCCGCGCCGCCGACGGGCAGCCGGTAGGCCTGACCGCCAACTCCTTCAACTCGGTCTCGCTGGAGCCGCCGCTGGTGCTGTGGAGCCTGTCGCGGGCCGCGGCCTCGCTGGCGACCTTCCGCGAGGGCTCGCACTACGCGATCAACGTGCTGGCCGCCGACCAGAAGGAACTGGCCGAGCGCTTCGCCGCGCGCGGCACCGACCGCTGGAGCGGTGTCGACACCCTCGCCGGCACCGGCGGTGTGCCGCTGATCGCCGGCGCAGCCGCCACCTTCGAGTGCTTCAACCGCAGCCGCTACGAGGAAGGCGACCACGTCATCTTCGTCGGCGAGGTCGAGCGCTGCACCTGGCGCGAGGGCGCCTCGCCGCTGCTGTTTCACGGCGGCCGCTTCTACACCGAGCACCCGCTCTGAGGCCTGGCGCAGGGTGCACCCGGGTCACCCATGCGGCAGGGCCGGGCCCGGCCTGCCGCTAGCATCGCCGCCATGCGCGAACGCAAGGACCACCTGGACGGACTGGCCATCGGCCTGCTCCTTGCCTGCTGCCTGGCCTGGGCCGGCCAGCAGATCCTGATCAAATCGATCGTCGCCGAGGTGCCCCCGCTGTGGCAGGCGGGCCTGCGCTTCGCCGGGGCCACCGTCCTGCTCATTCTCTGGTGCCGGCTGCGGGGCATTCCCCTGCTGGCCCGCGACGGCACCGCCAAGGCCGGCCTGCTCTCGGGCCTGCTGTTCGCCGCGGAGTTCTGCTGCATCTACCTGGGGCTGCAGGACACCAGCGCCTCGCGCGTCACCGTCTTCCTCTACACCTCGCCTTTCTGGGTCGCCCTGCTGCTGCCCCGCTTCGTGTCGGTGGAGCGCCTGCGCCTGCTGCAATGGGCGGGCCTCGCGCTGGCCTTTGGCGGCGTCGCCCTGGCTTTCGCGGAGGGCCTGCACCGGCCCGTCTCCGGTCCGAACCAGATGCGGGGTGACGCCCTCGCCCTGGCCGCGGGCATGTTGTGGGGCCTGACCACGCTCACCATCCGCAGCAGCCGCCTGGGCCAGGTGAGCGCGGAGAAGGTGCTGGTCTACCAGGTGGCGGTCACCGCGGTCGTCGCGCCGCTGATGTCACTGGCCATGGGCGAGACCTGGCAGCTGGCCTATTCGGCCTGGGCCTGGACCTCGCTCTCGCTGCAGGTGGTGCTTGGCTCCTTCGCCAGCCTGCTCGCCTGGATGTGGCTGCTGCGGCACTACCCGGCCACGCGCATGTCCACCTTCGTCTTCCTCACGCCGGTGCTGACCCTGGCGCTGGGCGTGGGCGTGCTGGGGGAGCCGCTCACCCTGCAGCTGGTCCTGGCTTTGTGCGGGGTGGTGGCGGGGATCTGGCTGGTGAACCGGCCGGCGGCGGACCGGGCGCCGAAGGCCCAGTGAGCGCGGCAGAGGCTCAGGCCTCGACGCGGTTGCGGCCGGCGGCCTTGGCCTGATAGAGCTTGCCGTCGGCGCGCTGGACGGCGACGTCCTCGCTGGTGTCGGACGCGTCGGCCATCGCCAGGCCGAGGCTCACCGTCACCGCCAGGCCCGGGGCCGCCGGTGACTGCGACACGCGGACGCGGATTTTCTCGGCGACCAGGGTCGCCTGCGCGCGGTCGGTCATCGGCAGCAGCACCAGGAACTCCTCCCCGCCCAGGCGGGCGACGAAGTCGCTCTCGCGCAGCACATCGCGGATGCGGCGGCCGACCTCGACGAGCACCGCGTCCCCGGCGGCATGACCCTGCGTGTCGTTGACCTGCTTGAAGTAGTCGATGTCGATCATCAGCACCGCGTAGCCCGCGCCACTGCGGCGGAAACGGGTGAACTCGAAGCCCAGGCGCTCGACCGCCGCATGCCGGTTCGGCAGCCCGGTCAGGGCGTCGGAGCGTGCCAGCGCCTCCAGCTGGACGTTGGCCTCCTGCAGCTGGCGGGTACGCTCTTCGACCTTCTGCTCGAGCGCCTGGTTGGCCTGCTCCAGGGCCTGCCGGCGGGCAATGAGCGAGCCCGCCATCGTCTCGAGGGCGTCGGACAGCCGCTGCAGTTCGACCGCCTTGAAGGTCTGGTTGAAGTGGACCTGCTCCTCGCCGCGGGCGATGCGGCGGGCGACCGCGCTCAGGCGGGCCACCGGCTGGGTGATGTTCCCGGCCACGATCCAGGCCACCAGGCCCAGGATGGCGGCGGCCACGAGGGCCGTGGTGGCCGAGGCCCACTGGATGCCGCGGACGTCGGCCAGCACGGCGCTCTTTTCCTGCCGCACCACGACCGACCAGCCGAGCGAGCCGGCATGGCCACTGTCCTTGACCGCCTGCCGGGCGATGAGGAAGTCCTGCCCCCGCGACCAGCGCAGGAAGGCGCTGTCGAAGCGGCTGCCATGGACCCGCAGCAGGGGCACCGGCGGGTCGGCCTCGGCGCCCTCGGGATAGATGATGCGCCCGTCCTGATTGACGATCAGGAACTCGATGGCCTGCTCCCGGGCGAAATCGGGCACGGTGGCCGCCAGCACCGCCTGCGCCCAGCGCCAGTGCACATGCGCGGCCAGGACCGCCTTGAACGTGCCCCGGCTGTCGTAGACCGGCACCGCGAAGTCGATGAAGCGCACCGTCTGGCCCTCGGGGCTTTCGTCCTTGAGCAGCTTCTTCAGGAGCACGGCCTCGTGCAGGTCGCCCAGGTAGGTGCCCTCCCGGCCCTTGCCGAACCAGGGGCGGGCCGACACGTCGACACCCACCAGATGCCCGCGGGTGGCGGCGCGCACCCGGCCGTCGGGCGCGGCCAGGCCGATCCAGGAGTAGAGGGGGTAGGAGCGCTGCACCCGGTCCAGGCTGGTGCGAAAGCCCGGGTCGTCCAGCGGCTGTTTGACGTAGAGGTTGGTCTGCGCCAGGAGCTCGATCTCACGGCGGCGCTCGTTGAGGCTTTCGGCCAATACGGCAGCGGCGGCGCTCGCATGGGCCTGCAGTTGCAGCTGCCGGTCGGCGATCAGCTGCTTGCCGTAGCCAAGCGTGAGGTAGTAGAGGGTCGGCAGGCCCACGCCCAGGACGGCCAGGGCGAGAAAGAGGGTGAGCCGGACCCGGAAGCTGGTGATCATGCTGGGGAGAGTGGCCGTCTGGTTCAGCCGAGTGTAGCGGCCCGCTCCCGCGCCAACGCGACGAACCAGTCCATGCTGGCCGGGTTGGCCATCGCATCCCGGTTGACCACTTTCTCCAGCGGCTGCCCCAGCAGCAGCTTCTTGACCGGCAGCTCCTGCTTCTTGCCCGAGAGCGTGCGCGGGATCTCGGCGACCTGGTAGATCGCGTCGGGCAGGAAGCGCGGCGAGAGCGCGGCGCGGATGGCGGCCTGCAAACGGGCCCGCAGCGCGTCGTCGAGCGCGAGGCCCGGACGGAGGACGACGAAGAGCGGCATCCAGCTCTCGCGGCCCAGGTACTCCAGGTCGACCACCATCGAGTCCATCACCTCGGGCAAGGCCTCG
>CAZCTU010000082.1:6381-6859 GCA_964501495.1 uncultured Ramlibacter sp. | reverse complement strand
AAGGTGGTGGCCAAGGACGACCCGGACGGCATGCGCTCCATCACCCTGGTCAAGGTGGCCCGCCGCCTGGCACTGCCCAGGCTGGCCGGAGCGCCCGAGGCGCCCGCCGAGGCCAGCCTGCTCGAAGTGACCATCAAGACCGGCCGCACCCACCAGATCCGGGTGCACCTGGCCTCGCAGGGGCACCCGATCGCGGGCGACGACAAGTACGGCGTGTTCGAGGCCAACAAGGCGCTGCACCGCCTGGGCCTGCGGCGCATGTTCCTGCACGCCTGGCGTTTACAGTTCGACCACCCGGCCAGCGGCGAGCGCATCACCCTGATGGCCCCCCTGCCGCCCGAGCTCCAGGCCCTGCTGCCGCAGGGACCCGGTACCGCCCCCGAACCCGATTCCGCACCCGCCCCATGACGCGACCGCGCCGCTTCGATCTCATCGCCTTCGACTGGGATGGCACCCTGTTCGACTCCACCGCCATCAT
>CAZCTU010000082.1:3397-6371 GCA_964501495.1 uncultured Ramlibacter sp. | reverse complement strand
CAGGCCCTGGCCCACGCCGCGCCCGACGTGCCGCCCGAGCAGCACCCCGAGCTGGGCAACCGCTACCGCCACCACTACAACCGCCACGTCGACGACCTGAGCCTGTTCGACGGCGTACTGCCCCTGCTGGCCGACCTGCGCGGTCGCCACCACTGGCTGGCGGTGGCCACCGGCAAGTCCCGCCGCGGGCTCGACGAGCTGCTGGCCCGCCCCGAGATGCAGGGCCTGTTCGACGGCAGCCGCACCGCCGACGAGACCGCCGGCAAGCCCGACCCACGCATGCTGCACGAGCTGATGCGGGAGTTCGGCACCGACCCCGAACGTACCCTGATGATCGGCGATACCACCCACGACCTGCAGTTGGCGAAGAATGCCGGCTGCCCCAGCGTCGCAGTGAGTTACGGCGCGCACGAGCCCGAGGGCTTCGAGGCCCTGGGCCCGCTGGCGGTGGTGCATTCGGTGCGTGAGCTCCACGGCTGGCTGCTGGAGAACGCCTGACCCCCTGACGGACGGAGCCCCGCAAGCGATGGACACCCCGATCATTCCCCTGTGCAACAGCGCCGACCTGGTGGAAGGCGGTGAGGCGGTGCCCTTCGACGTCGTCCACGGCGGCCAGACCTGCCGCGCCTTCGCCATCCGCTTCGAGGGCCGGGCCCATGCCTACCTCAATCGCTGCACGCATGTGGCGATGGAGATGGACTACCAGCCCAATCGTTTCTTCGACGACACCGGCCAGTGGCTGCTGTGCGCCACCCACGGCGCGGCCTATGCCCCGGACACCGGAAAGTGCGCCGGCGGCCCCTGCAACGGCGGCCTGGTCAAGATCGCCCTGACGGAGGCGGATGGCGTGGTCCACTGGCATACTGACTGGAACCTCAAGCCGGTGGAATTCTGATCATCGATCTCCCGGCCCGCCCACCTCGCAAGCACGCGCCATGAACGACCTTCCGCCCAACGGCCCCGCGCCAGAAACTGCCGCCCGCGACGAAGCTGCCGGGTCGGCTCAATCCGCTTCCACCGCTTCCACCGCTGCCCCCGCTGCCGCGGCCACCGGCCCGTCCGCACCCTCGGGCGGCTGGGAGCGCGAGACCCTGGAGCGCCTGGTGTTCACCCAGCTGCGCGAGCAGCGCTCGGCGCGCCGGGCCAACCTGGCGATGCGCGCGGCCTGGCTGCTGTTCTTCATCGTCATCGCCTGGCTGCTGTTCCACCGCGGCGACGCCGGCCTGTCCGAGGTCTCTGCGCCGCACACCGCGGTGGTGAGCATCAAGGGCGAGATTGCCGCGGAGAGCGACGCCTCCGCCGAGGCGGTGGTCGGTTCCGTGCGCGCCGCCTTCGAGGACGTCGGCGCCCGCGCGGTGGTGCTCCTGATTGACTCCCCCGGCGGCAGCCCGGTGCAGGCCGGCATCATCAACGACGAGATCCGTCGCCTCAAGGCCCTCCACAACAAGCCGGTGTACGCGGTGGTGGAAGAGTCCTGCACCTCGGCGGCCTATTACATCGCCGCCGCGTCCGACCGCATCTTCGTGGACAAGGCCAGCATCGTCGGCAGCATCGGCGTGCTGATGGACGGCTTCGGCTTCACCGGCCTGATGGACAAGGTCGGCGTCGAGCGCCGCCTCATGACCGCGGGCGAGAACAAGGGCTTCCTCGACCCCTTCAGCCCGCAGACTCCGCAGCAGCGCGCCTACGCGCAGCAGATGCTGGACCAGGTGCACAAGCAGTTCATCGAGGTGGTCCGCGCCGGCCGCGGCGACCGGCTCAAGGAAACCCCGCAGATGTGGAGCGGCCTGTTCTGGACCGGCCAGCAGGCCATCGAGCTGGGCCTGGCCGACCAGCTCGGCAACCTGGACTTCGTCGCCCGCGAGGTGGTGAAGGCCGAGGACATCATCGATTACACCCGCCGCGAGAACGTGGCCGAACGCCTGGCCAAGCGCTTCGGCGCCTCGGTCGGCGCCGGCGCGGTGAAGGCCCTGCAGGCGTCGGGCCTGCAGCTCCGATGATCAAGGCCTCGGGCCTGCAGCTTCGCTGAGCCCACGCGCTCCGCAAACGACAAGGCCCGGCAGCGCCGGGCCTTTTTCATGCGTGCGTGAAAGTGCGCTCAACGCCCGATCGCAAACACCGCGGGCGCGTCCCCCACGCCCTCGGCGCCCCGCTTCTTCCACTCCTTCACCGGCAGGCTGCGGGTGCGCGCGGTCGGCAGGGTGAGGCCGCTGCTCACCGAGAGGCGTGTCGCCGGCTGCAGCGTCTGCAGCAGCGCATTGAACAGCGCCGCGTTGCGATAGGGCGTTTCGATGAACAGCTGCGCCTGTCCCTCGCGCAGGGCCAGCGCCTCGAGCGCGCGAATGCGCTGGCTGCGCGCCGCCGCGTCCTGCGGCAGGTAGCCGACGAAGGCGAAGTTCTGTCCGCCCAGGCCGCTGGCCGCCAGGGCCAGGAGCAGGGAAGAGGGGCCCACCAGCGGACTGACCTCCAGGCCCAGGTCGTGCGCCGCGCGCGCCACCGAGGCGCCGGGGTCGGCCACCGCCGGCATGCCAGCTTCGCTGGCCAGGCCCACGTCGTGGCCTTCGAGCGCCGCTTTCAGGAGCGGGCGGGCGTCGAAGCCGCCGCCGGCGTCGCCCTTCTTGTGCACCTCGCGCGGGAGTTCGGTGATCACCTGCTGCTGCAGCGGCGCGGCCAGCGGGCGCAGCGCGTCCACCCGTTTGAGCACCGCGCGCAGGCTCTTGGCGTTCTCGCACACCCAGTGGGTGATCGTGGCTGCGGCGTCGAGCGTCGCCGCGGGCAGCACCGCCTCGATCGGCGCCTGCGTGTCGCAGCCGAAGTCCAGCGGCACCGGGACGAGGAAGAGGCGGCCCCGGCGCGGGCCCGAAGCCACGGGCGCCGATTCCGCGCTTGCGGGGGAGGGGGCGTCCGGCCTCATGCCAGCAGGCGCAGGCCGCCTTCGCGCAGCATGCGGCAGGTGCGAATGAGGGGCAGGCCC
>CAZCTU010000082.1:0-3358 GCA_964501495.1 uncultured Ramlibacter sp. | reverse complement strand
AATCAAGGCGGTGGGGTCGTCGTTGTCGATGGACTCGAGCAGCGCGATGCCCAGGCCCTCGCTCTTGGCGCTGCCCGCGCAGTCGTAGGGCTCCTCGGCCCGCAGATAGGCCTCGATCTCGGCGTCCGACAGGTCGCGGAAGCGCACCCGCACCGGCGCCAGGTCCAGACGCTCGAAGCCGGTGGCGTGGCAGACCACGGCCACCGCGGTCTGGAAGACGACGGTGCGACCGCGCATCCGCCGCAGCTGCTGCACCGCCCGCTCGTGGTTGCCGGGCTTGCCCAGGGGCTGGCCGTCCAGGTCGGCCACCTGGTCCGAGCCGATCACCAGCGCCTCGGGGTGGCGCTTGGCCACCGCGTGTGCCTTGGCCAGGGCCAGGCGCCGGGCCAGGGCCTCGGGCGTCTCGCCGGCCAGCGGGGTCTCGTCCACGTCCGGCGAATCGACCTCGAAGGGCAGGCGCAGGCGCTGCATCAGCTCGCGCCGGTAGCGCGAGGTGGAGCCGAGCACCACGGCGCGGCCGTTGGCGAGGGGAGCGGTGGGGGCGGAAGAGGCGTGGGTCGACATGAGGGGTGCAGCCCGATTTGCAGGAGGCAGCGCGAGGCGGCGGGTGGGTCCGCACGAGGCGGGTCAGGGATCGATTCTCTTACACTGCCCGCCATGCCCAAGGAGTTCAGCGCGCAGCGCCTCGACGTCAAGGCCTTTGCCGAGGAGGGCGCGAGCCTGTCCGGCCAGGCCCCGGTTTCCGCCTTCGAGCGCCTGATGGCCGAGACCGGGGGCCGCGGCGGCGACCGGCTCGTGACCTGGAGCGCCCAGGGCGCGCTGCGCAACCCCCACCATGTGCACCCCGAAATCTGGCTCCAGCTGCAGGCCGGTGCCCGTCTGTCCCTGATCTGCCAGCGCTGCCTGGCCCCGGTCGACGTGGACGTGGCGGTGGACCGTAGCTTCCGTTTTGTCGCCGACGAGACCATGGCCGAGGCCGAGGACGACGAGTCCGAGGAGGACCTGCTGGCCCTCTCGCGCAGCTTCGACCTGCCGGCCCTGGTGGAGGACGAGATCCTGATGGACCTGCCCCTGGTGCCGCGCCACGAAGAGTGCCCCGAGCCGCTGCCCGCGCCGGTCGATGATCTGCCGGATGAGGCGGAAAGTACCAAGCCCAACCCCTTTGCCGTCCTCGGGCAACTGAAGAAGTAACCCGGGAGTTGGCCTGGGCTATAATCTCGGGTTTTCCGCGAGCGTAATCTCACGTCAAGGCGGTCTGGCTACGGACTGCGGCAGGGACGGCTTGCACCACCCACCCATTCTTTTCGCGCTGCCTTCTCTACCGGATGGGCAACGCGCAGCAAACAGGAGTCCGTCATGGCCGTTCAACAGAACAAGAAGTCGCCTTCCAAGCGTGGCATGCACCGCTCGCACAATGCCCTGAACGTGCCGGGCATCGCGGTCGAGCCCACCACCGGCGAAACCCACCTGCGTCACCACATCAGCCCCAACGGCTTCTACCGTGGTCGCAAGGTCCTCAAGACCAAGAACGACGCCTGATCACCGGCGCCGGCGCCGCTCCTGCCCCAGCCTTCGAGGCCATGCAGGGTGACGCCAACTCTCTCGTGATCCCCATCCCTCCATGGCCCGACGCCGCTCCCGCGGCCCGGGCCATTGTCTTTGCCGGAACCACCCGGCAGGCCTGGTGCCGCGAGGCACTACAGTTGTACCCATGACCATCCTGGCCGTCGACTGCATGGGGGGCGACCACGGCCCCCGCATCACGCTCCCCGCCTGCAGGCAATTCCTGGACACCCATCCCGACGCGCAGCTGCTGCTGGTCGGCCGTCCGGAGGACCTGCAATCCTTCCAGCATCCGCGCGCCCGGCTCGTGCCCGCCACCGAGGTGGTGGCCATGGACGATCCGGTCGAGACCGCGCTGCGCCGCAAGAAGGATTCGTCCATGCGGGTGGCCATCGCCCAGGTCAAGGAGGGCACGGCCCATGCCGCCGTCTCCGCCGGCAACACCGGCGCGCTCATGGCGCTGGCCCGCTACCTCCTCAAGACCGAGGACGGCATCGACCGCCCGGCCATCGCCTACCCCATGCCCAACGCCCGCGGCACCGCCACGACCGTGCTGGACCTGGGCGCCAACGTCGACTGCACCGAGCACCACCTGCTGCAGTTCGCAGTCATGGGCTCGGCCCTGGTGTCGGCCCTCACCCATGTCGAGTCGCCCAGCGTGGGCCTCCTCAACATCGGCGAGGAGGAGATCAAGGGCAGCGAGGTGATCAAGCGCGCCGGGGAGCTGCTGCGCGCCGCCGCCGCCAACGGCGACCTCAACTTCCGCGGCAACGTGGAAGGCAACGACATCTTCAAGGGCACCACCGACATCGCGGTCTGCGACGGCTTCGTCGGCAACGTGGCGCTCAAGACCAGCGAGGGCCTGGCCGCGATGATCGGCGGCTTCCTCAAGGAAGAGTTCTCGCGCAACTGGCTCACCAAGCTGGCCGCCGTCGTCGCGCTGCCGGTGCTCTCGGCCTTCCGCCGCCGCGTCGACCACCGCCGCTACAACGGCGCCGCCCTCATGGGCCTGCGCGGCCTGGTGTTCAAGAGCCACGGCTCCGCCGACGACCTCGCCTTCAGGCACGCGCTCGAGCGCGCGTATGATGCGGCCCGCAACAACCTGCTCGAGCGGGTGAGGGCGCGCATCGCCCACGCGGGTCCGCTGCTGGCGGCCGGCGCGGGGGAGGCAAGCAATGCAGCCCCGGCTGCTTCTGCGGCTCCATCGACCGCCGCCGCTGCGTCCTGACCGGAGACACATGACGACCTATTCCCGCATCACCGGCACCGGCAGCTACCTGCCCCCGCGCCGCGTGACCAACGCCGACCTGGCCGCCGAACTGGGCCAGCGCGGCATCGAAACCTCCGACGAGTGGATCGTCGAGCGCACCGGCATCCGGGCCCGCCACTTCGCCGCGCCCGACGTGACGACCAGCGACCTGGGCGCCCAGGCCGCCAAGCGCGCGATCGAGGCCGCCGGCTGCCAACCCTCCGAGATCGACCTGATCATCGTGGCCACGTCGACCCCCGACATGGTCTTCCCCTCGTCCGCCGCCATCCTCCAGCGCAAGCTGGGCGACCTGATGGGCGTGGAGGGCGGCCTGGCCGGCTGCCCCGCCTTCGACGTGCAGGCCGTGTGCAGCGGCTTCGTCTACGCGCTCACCGTGGCCGACTCGATGATCAAGACCGGCGCCGCCCGCAAGGCCCTGGTCGTCGGCGCGGAAGTGTTCTCCCGCATCCTCGACTTCAACGACCGCACCACCTGTGTGCTGTTTGGCGACGGCGCCGGCGCCGTGGTGCTGGAAGCGTCCGACAC
>CAZCTU010000081.1:0-6945 GCA_964501495.1 uncultured Ramlibacter sp. | reverse complement strand
GGGTGCGGGTGCGGGTGCGGGTGCGGGTGCGGGGTTGCCCGCTGCGGCCACGGTGCCCGTTCCGCCGGCCATCGCCTGGTTGGTCGAATTGGCCAAATGGGCCGTATTGCCCAGGGCCGGGCCTTCCCTCTGCGCGGTCCCCGGAGCCGGGACATCGGCCTCCGGGGCAGCGGCCAGTTCGGGCCGCTGGGTGGAAGGCGCGGATTCGGGCGGCGCGGATTCGGGCGGCGTGGGATTCGTGGAAGCCTCCGCAGCGGATGCGGGAGGCTGCGGTGCCGAAGCGGCCGGGGCCGGCGTGGCGGCGACGATCACCTCCTCGCGCGCCGCCACGGGCGGCGGGGCAGGCGCGGGCGGCGGCACCGCCACCACCACCGGGTCCTCGGCGCTGGGCGCCAGCACGCGGGTGAAGACCGGCTCCGGCATGGCGGCCAGGCCCTGGGGCGCGGGCGCATGGCGGGCCAGCCAGTCGAGCGCGATCAGATGGCCGATGACCACTGCCGCCGTGAGCGCGAGCAGCAGCGCGGTGAGGCGCCGGGGCGAAGGGCGCCAGCGCGCGGCCGGGCCGGAAGGGCCGCGGCCCTGGGCAAGAGGCGCGCCGGCGTGTCCGCCGGCGGCTGCGGCCTTCAGTCCTTCGCCGCCAGCCATGCCTGCACCCGCGCCTCGTCGGCCACGGCCAGCCGCCAGGCGTTGGACACCGCCGGCATCTGCATCTCCAGCGTGAGCAGGCGCCGGTCACGCGCCACCAGGACCCGGAACTTGCGCTGGGTGCCGAGGTAGAGGGGCAGGTCGTCCAGGCGGCCGAGGCGCCAGCCCTGGCCGCCGGCCTCCACGCCCAGCCACTCGTCGCCGGCGGCGAGGCCCGCCTGTTCGGCGGCGCCGCCCCGCAGCACCGTCTTGACCACGATGCTGCCGCCCGTCTCGGTGGCGCGCAGGCCCAGGCGCTGCTGCAGCGGCGCCGGCTCCTCGTGCACCGCGACGCCGTGCTTGCGCAGGAGCTCCTGCAGCGGCAGCTCGCGGGTGCCGTGCACCCAGGCCGCGATCTCGCGGCTGAAGCTGCGGCCACCCAGCTCTTTCAGCGTGGCGGCGAAGTCGGCTTCGGTCATGGGGCCGCCCTTGCAGCGGTCCCACAAAGCGCGCATCACCGCGTCGAGCGTGGTCTTGCCTTCGGCGCGCAGGGTGAGGTCGAAGCACAGCGCCACCAGCGCGCCCTTGCTGTAGTAGCTGATGGTGGCGTTGGGCGTGTTCTCGTCGGGGCGGTAGAACTTGGTCCAGGCGTCGTAGCTGGCCTGCGCCACCGACTGCACTTCCCGGCCCGGCGCCTGCAGCACCTGGTTGATGCCCTTGGCCAGCAGCCGCAGGTAGGCCAGGTCGTCCACCATGTGGATGCGGCGCAGGAACAGGTCGTCGTAGTAGCTGGTGAAGCCCTCGAAGAACCACAGCAGCTGGGTGTAGTTCTCGTGGCCGTAGTCGTAGCGGGTGAACTCCGCCGGCCGCAGCTGCTTGACGTTCCAGGTGTGGAAGTACTCGTGGCTGATCAAACCCAGCAGGGTGATGTAGCCCTCGGGCATGCGGCGGTCGCCCACCCGCGGCAGGTCGCGGCGCGAGGCGATGAGCGCGGTGGAATTCCGATGCTCCAGGCCGCCGTAGCCGTCGTCCACCGCATTGAGCAGGAACAGGTACTCGCCGAACGGCGGCTTCTTCCGGCCCTTGCCGTGCCAGAAGCGGATCTCGGCCTCGCAGATGTCGCGTGTGTGTTCCAGCAGCTTGTCGCCGTCGAAGGACGGCGGCGCGCCCGAGACGACGATGCGGTGCGGCACGCCGCCGGCGGTGAAGCTCGCGCTCCACAGGCGATCGGCCGGGCCCATTTCCACCGGGGAGTCGACGAGCTCGTCGTAGTCGGACGCCTCATAGGTGCCGAAGCCGCGCTTGTTCGCCTTCAGCGCCGGCAGGCCGGTGGCGGCCTCCCAGGGCGTGGCCACGCCCTCGGGCGGCAGCAGCTCCATCGCATGGGGGCGCTTCTCCTGGCCGTGCACCCGCAGGCACAGGCTGGTGCCGTTGAAGAAGCCGCGCGCGCTGTCCAGCCAGGCGGTGCGCACCGAGTTGTCGAAGGCGTAGACCTCGTAGCTCACGGTGAGCGGCGAGCTGGCCACCCCCTCGGCCTGCCAGCTGCACTTGTCCAGCTGGCGCAGGGTGACCGGCTTGCCGTCCTGGCGTGCCGAGAGGCGCTGCAGGTGACGGGCAAATTCACGCACCAGGTAGCTGCCGGGAATCCAGACCGGCAGGGAGAGCCGCTGCGGCGCGGCGGGCTCGGCGATGGTGAGGGTGACGCGCCACAGGTGGGCGTTCAGGTCAGCGGGCTCGACGCGGTAATGCAGGGGGGCGCTCAAGGGGCGTGTTCTCTTTGAATGCTTATTTCAGGGAGGCGAGCTTCTGCTCGACCTGTTGCGCGCTGATCGCGCCGGGGACCCGGCTGCCGTCGGTGAAGACGAGGGTGGGCGTGCCGTTGATGCGCCACTTGCGGCCGAACTCGACGTTGCGGGTGAGGGCGGCGCTGTCGCAGCTGGCCTTGGCCGGGGCCTGGTCGCGCAGCATCCAGTCGTTCCAGGCCTTGGCCTTGTCCTTGGCGCACCAGAGGTTGCGGGACTTCTCCACCGAGTCGGGGCCGAGGATCGGGTAGAGGAACACGTGGATCGTCACGTTGTCCACGCCCTGCAGGTCCTTCTCGAAGCGCTTGCAGTAGCCGCAGTTGGGGTCTTCGAAGATCGCGATCTTGCGCTTGCCGTTGCCCCGCACGAGGGTGAAGGCGTCGGCCACCGGCAGGGCGGTGAAGTCGATCGCGGTGAGCTTGTCCATGCGCTCCTCGGTGAGGTTGCGCCGGTTCTTCGTGTCCAGCAGCTGGCCCTGGATCAGGAAGTTGCCCTGGGCGTCGGTATAGAACAGGTCGGTGCCGATGCGGACCTCGTAGAGGCCGGCCATGGGCGTCTTGCGCACTTCCTCCACCGCGCCGAGCTGGGGCAGGCGCTCGGCGAGGGCCTTGCGGATCTGGGTTTCCTGGGCCTGCGCCGGCGCATGCGCCAGCAGGGACAGGCCCAGGGCGAGCGCCGCGGAGACGGGCGCCAGGCGGGCGAGGGCGGTGCGGAAGGGGGTCATGGCGGGGTCCGGTAAGGGGGCGCGTCCGGGGTGGGCGGCTGGGGCGTCGCGTGGGATGGCGCAGCGACAGGTCAGAGGCCGCCGGCGGCTTGCCGGGCGACCCAGTGCTTGACGGGGCCGCTGCGCTCGAAGCCGCGCATGCCCCAGTTGCGGATCGCGCGCCAGGCCGGGCCCGGTGGCGCGAACAGCCATTGCAGGCCGCCGGTGGCCCACTGCATCGCGGCCACCTCGCCCTTGCGGGCGCGTTCGTAGCGGCGCAGGAGTTTCGCGTCGCCCAGGCCGCGCCAGTACTCGCGCGATTGCAGCACGCGCACCAGTTCGGCCACGTCGGCCAGGCCGAGGTTGAGCCCCTGGCCGGCCAGGGGGTGGACGGTGTGCGCGGCGTCGCCGGCCAGGGCCCAGCCCGTGCCGGACCAGCGTGAGGCCCAGGCCCGCTGCAGGGGCCAGCGCATGCGCTCGCTGGTCAGCGACAGGGAACCCAGTTCGCCGCCGCTGGCCTCGTGCAGGCGACGCTCGAATTCCTCGACGGGCAGGGTCGCGAGTTCGGCGGCGCGCTCGGCGGGCACCGACCACACCAGAGCCAGGTCCGTGCCCTGGGCGCCGCCCAGGGGCAGGAAGGCGAGGATCTCGCCGGGCCGGAACCACTGCCTGGCCACCTGGCCGTGCGGCCGCTCGGCACGCAGGCGGGCCGCGACCGCGTGCTGGTAATACGGTTGCACCTGCCAGTCCACGCCCAGTTCGGCGCGGGTGCTGCTGGCCTTGCCCTCGCACACCACGGTGAGGGCGGCGGTGCGGGGTTCGGTGAGGCGTTCGACCTGGGGCTGGTAGTGCAGGGCCTGGTCCAGGGACTGGAGCAGGTCGGTGGCGTTGGCGATCCAGGCCAGGGGCTGGCCCGCAGTGGTCGCCGAACGCGGCGCGCCTGCGGTCCCGGCGCCCGCATCGCGAGGCGGCGCGTCGCCGAAGCGCACCCGTCCGCCCGCGTCGCCTTGCACGTCCATCGACAGCACCGGCGTCGCCAGGTCCTCGGGCCAGGCGCGCACCTGCTGGAGCAGTTCGCGCGCGCCGGCGTTGATCGCATAGGCGCGGACATCGGCGCGCTCTTCCGGTGCGGCCGAGGTCGTTTCGACCAGCCCCACGCGCAGGCGCTCCTGCGCCAGCAACAGGGCCAGGGTGCGGCCCACGATGCCGCCGCCGCGGACACAGACATCAAGTGGCAAAGCCATGCGGTCATTGTAGGAGCCGGCACAATGCCCCCGCGCCGCCTGTCCCTGTGGCGGGTCCACCTTTGCCACGTTCCGTGCACCATGACCGTCCCCACCGCCACGCCCGAGCCTGAGTCCCTGCCCGAGGTCGCGGGCGACCTGCGGGCCCGCATCGCTGGCCTGTTCATCTACCCCGTCAAGTCCTGCGCCGGCATCGCGCTCCAGGAGGCGCTGCTCACCGAAACCGGGCTGGACCTGGACCGCGCCTGGATGGTGGTCGACGAGGCCGGCGTCTTCGTCACCCAGCGGGAGGCGCCCCGCCTGGCCCTGGTCCAGCCCGCCCTGCGCGGGGGTGACCTGGTGCTGCGGGCGCCGGGCATGCTGGCCCTGCACCTGCCAGTCGACCGTGTCGAGGCGCCCACCCAGGCACGCGTCTGGAACGACGACGTGCCGGCTTGGGACATGGGCGCCGTGGCGGCGCAGTGGTTCTCCGACTTCCTGGGTCGGCCCCTGCGCCTGGTGCGCTTCGACCCGGACCACCGGCGCCTGTCCTCGCTGAAATGGACCGGCGGCGTGGAGGCTCCCAACCAGTTCGCCGACGGCTACCCGATCCTGGTGGCCAGCCAGGCCTCGCTCGACGAACTCAACCGACGCCTGCAGACTGCCGGCCACGCGCCGGTGGGCATGGCCCGTTTCCGGCCCAACCTGTTGCTGGACGGTCTGGAGGCGCATAACGAGGACAGCCTGGGCCACCTGCTCGTCGAAACAGACGGGCCCGGCCCGGCGGCGCGGCTGCAGGCGGTCAAGCCCTGCACCCGCTGCCCCATTCCCAACATCGACCCGGCTACCGCCCTGTCCGACCCGGCGGTGGGTGACACCCTGCAGGGCTACCGCAGCCTGCCCTCGATGGGCGGCCAGATCTGCTTCGGCATGAACCTCATCGTCCGCGCCGGCGAGGGGGCGCTGCTGCGCGTGGGGCAGAGGGTCCGGGCGGACTGGCGCTTCGGCTGAGGGACCCGTCGGCGCGGGTGCCACGCCGACCGCGGCGCCTGTTCCGGCCGACCGGATGTCGATGGGCTGCCGTCGCCCCGGCACCTCGGGGAAATCCCGAGGTGGTCGCATCTGTCTAACGTATACGATCAGACGAAATAACCGTTGGACCTCCCCCGCGTTCCTGCCGTCGTCGAGACCCTCCCGCTCATGTTCCCCTGGCTAGCCCCTGCCTCCGCCAGCACCTCCAGCCGCCTCGCGGCGGTGCGCGACACCTCGCTGTCCAAGCTGGTCCGCGACGACCTGCTCGAGCGCATCCTGGGCGGCGAACTGCGGCCTGGCGACCGGATCAGTGAGCCTGATGTGAGTGCACGCTTGTCTATATCACGAGTTCCGGTGAGGGAGGCGTTGCGCGAACTGGAAAGCTCCGGCCTCGTGGTCTCTCGCAAGCACGCGGGCGTGTTCGTTCGCCACATCGAGCCGGCCGAGGTGCGGGACCTGTACGAGATGCGCGCCCTGCTGGACGGCTTCGCCGGCGAGAAGGCGGCCGCCCTGGCCTTGCCGGCGCGGCAGGCCCTGGTGCAGGTGCTGGCCGAATCGATCGCCACCATGGGCGTCGCCCTGGCGGCGGACCAGGTCCGGGACTACTACACCGAGAACCTGCGCTTCCACTGGCTCGTCGTCGAGGCGGCCGGCAACCAGGCCCTCAAGGACAGCTACCGCGAGCTGGTCCAAAAGCTCCACCTGTCCCGCCTGCGCAGCCTCTCGCGCGGCCTGGCGATGCGGTCCTCGATCCAGGAGCACCAGCAGATCGTGCAGGCCATCGAAGCCGGCGACCCGGCGGCTGCCCGCGCCCTGCTGGCCCGCCATGTGGGCGACGCCCACCGCCGCCTGTCGGCCGATCCGGCGCCGGGTCCGGCCTGAGCCGCACCCGCAGGACCCCCGACACCGAACCCTGAATCTTCCCGAGACCCGTCCGTTTCCCTTCCAGACCCACAACACCCAGGAGACCAAGATGAAGCGACGCACCCTCTTGCAATCGGCCCCCCTGCTGCTGGCCCCGGGCCTGGCACCCGGCCTGGCCCAGGCCCAGCAGTACCCGGCCAAGACCATCCGCTATATCGTGCCGGTGGCCGCCGGCGGCGGCTCCGACATGATTGGCCGCAACCTCTGCGAGCGCCTGTCCAAGGTGCTGGGCCAGTCGATGGTGGTGGACAACATCGGCGGCGGCGGCGGCGTGGTGGCCTGCCAGACCACCCAGCGCGCCGCGCCCGACGGCTACACCCTGATGCAGGGCTACGTCGCCACCCACGGCACCTCGCCCGCGACCCGCAAGCTGCCCTACGACGCGCTGAAGGACTTCACGCCCATCGGCATGATCGGCAGCACGCCCAATGTGCTGGTGGTCAACACCAGCCTGCCGGTGAACAACGTCAAGGAACTGGTCGAGTATCTGAAGAAGAACCCCGCCCGGCTGTCCTACGGCTCGGCCGGCGCCGGTTCGCTGACCCACCTGACCGCCGAGCTGTTCAAGCTGCAGACCGACACCTTCATGGTGCACATCCCCTACCGCGGCATCGCCCCGGCCACCACCGACCTGATC
>CAZCTU010000080.1:0-6947 GCA_964501495.1 uncultured Ramlibacter sp. | reverse complement strand
GTTCCTGAAGGACGCCGCCCTGCGCCGAGAATTCCTGGCCCTGATCCCGAAGAACACCTGAGGCCTGCCATGCTCGTGCGTCTCCTGTATTGCAGCCGCGCCGTCGACGACAGCCCGGCTGCCATCGACTCCATCCTGTCGCAGTCGCGGGTGCACAACCCGCAGACCGGCATCACCGGCATCCTCTGCTACGGCGGCGGCATCTTCCTCCAGGCCATCGAAGGCGGGCGCCAGCCGGTGTCCGACCTGTTCGGCACCATCCAGAAGGACGGCCGGCACAAGGACGTGTGCCTGCTGGACTTCGAGGAAATCACCGAGCGCCGTTTCGGTGGCTGGACCATGGGCCAGGTCAATGTGAATAAGGTCAACCACTCGATCCTGCTCAAATACTCCGAGCGGCCCGAGTTGGATCCCTACGCCGTCTCCGGCCGCGTCTCGCTGGCGCTGCTCGAAGACCTGATGGCCACCGCCGCCATCTGCGGCCGCGCCTGAGCCTCTCCCTGCGGCCGGCGCGCTGACCGCGCTCGCCGCTGCCGGCCTTCTGCCTGCCGCTCTCTGCCTGCCGCCATGCCCGACCCGACGCCGCCCGCGCGCCTGCTCCTGGGCTGCGACTTCTCCAGCAGCCCCAGCCGCCGCAAGCCCATCGTCCTGGCCCAGGGCCATCGCAAGGGCGAGACGGTCACGCTCGCCGGCCTCCTGACCTTCGAGACCCTGGCCGCCTTCGGCGACTGGCTCCCCCAGCCCGGCGACTGGGTGGGCGGCTTCGACGTGCCCTTCGGCCTGCCGCGCGAGCTGGTGGAGGCCTTGGGCTGGCCCACCGACTGGGCCGGCTGCATGGACACCTATTGCGGGCTCACCCGGGCCGAGATCCGTACGCAATTCGCCGCCTTCTGCGACGCGCGCCCGGCCGGCGGCAAGTTCGCCCATCGCGCCTTCGACCGGCTGGCCGGCTCCAGCCCCTCGATGAAATGGGTCAATCCGCCGGTGGCCTACATGCTGCATGCGGCCGTGCCCCTGCTGCGGCAGGCGGGCGTGGACCTGCCGGGGCTGCAGGCGGGTGACCCGCGCCGGGTGGCGCTGGAGGCCTACCCGGGTCTGCTGGCGCGCGAGCTGATCGACCGCCGCAGCTACAAGAGCGACGACCGGGCCAAGCAGACGCCCGAACGCCTCATCGCCCGCAAGGACCTGGTCTGCGCGCTCGAGACCGGCCAGAGTCGCCTGGGCCTGCGCCTGCGGCTCACGCATGCCCAGCGCGACGCGCTGGCCGAGGATGCGAGCGGGGATGCGCTCGACGCGGTGCTGTGCCTGCTGCAGGCCGCCTGGGCCGAGCGCCAGGGGCCGCCGCGCTGGGGTCTGCCCGAAGCGGTGGACCCGCTGGAAGGCTGGATCGTCAGCGCGGAGCCGGAGCGCCCCTGATCGCCGCCAGCGCCTCGGCGTCGGTGCGGTAGGTCCGGATCCCCGGGTCGTCCTTCCATTCGCCTGCGCGCTCGAGCATCTGCTGCACGGGCAGCTTGATTCCGCTGATGTGGAGGGTGATGCCCTGTGCCGCGAGCTGGGCACGCAGCTGCGCGAACACTTCCACGCCGGTGGCGTCGATCCGGTTGATCGGCTGCGCGAACAGGCACACGTCGCGCACCTCCGGGCGGCCCGCCAGGTCCTGCATCAGCCGGTGCTGCAGGGCGGAGGCAGAGGCGAAATCGAGCTCATCGTCCATCCGCAGGGCCAGGACCTGCGGCACCAGCGGTGGCAGCTTCCACAGGTGCCGGTCCCGCAGGCTGCCGTCCGGGTGCAGGCCCACCTCGATGATGCGCGGATGCAGCCGGTGGTAGAGAAAGTGGGTCAGGCCCAGCACCACGCCGGCCATGACGCCCCAGTAGATGCGCGGCGCCGACACCAGCGTGGCGGTGAAGGTGATGCCGGCGATGACCGCCTCGACCCGGTGCAGCCGCCACAGGGCGGTGAAGGTGCGGGGCTTGATCAGGCCCAGCACCGCGGCGATCACGATGCCGGCCAGCACGGCAGTCGGTACGTGGTAGAGCGCGGGCAGCAGGAAGAGCAGCACGCCCAGCACCGCCACCGCGGTGATGACGGTGGACCACCCCGTGCGGGCGCCGGCGTACAGCGTGATCGCCGACCGCGAGAAGGAGGTACTGGGAGCGAAGGCGCCGCTGAAGGCTGCGGCCAGCTTGCCCAGGCCCTGGCCGATCAGGTCCTGGTCTGCGTCCCACCGCCTGCCTTCGCGCTGGTTCTCGATCTTCGCGCTGGAGGCCATCTCCAGCGAGGACACCAGGGTCAGCACCAGCGCGGGCGCCAGCAGCGCGGCCAGCTGCTCGCCGGGGAGCAGGCCGGGCCAATAGAAGGCCGGCAGGCCGGCCGGCAGCGCCCCCACCACTGCACCCCGGGCGGCATAGCCGGTGGCTGCGCTCAGGCCGGCGGCGGCCACCAGCACCAGCAGCACCATGGGCAGGCGAGGGAGCTTGCGCTTGCCGAGTTCCAGCAGCGCGAACGTGCCCAGGCCATAGGCCAGGGCCTCCAGGTTCGGCGCTGACTCATAGATCCGCGAGAGTGGCCCCTTGTGCCCGAACAGGGCCGGGAGCTGGGAAGCCATGATGAGCAATGCAGCCGCCTGGGTGAAACCGGCCAGCACCGGCGAGCTGATCAGGTTGAGGACCCAGGCCGAGCGCGTGGCGCCGACCGCGACCTGCAACACGCCGGACAGCAGGGCCAGCCACACCGCCAGCTGCACCCATTGCGGCGAGCCCGGCTCGGCCATGCCGCTGAGCGACGCGCCGATCAGCACCGCGCTCAGCGCCGAGGGACCCACCGACAGGCGGGTGGAGCGGCCGAACAGCACGGCGACCAGCATGGGCAGCAGGGCCGCGTAGAGGCCGGTGACCAGGGGCATGCCGGCCAGGCCCGCGTAGGCGACCGATTGCGGGATCACCACCACCGCGACGGTGAGACCGGCAACCATTTCATTGCGCATCAGGCCCGCATTGGGGCGGGGCCAGTCGAGAAAAGGCAGTGCCCGGGACAGCTTGGACATGGTGCCAAGCTTAACCGTGCCAACCTCCTCCTCCGGCCGGTCCTGTCGCCAGCGCGCGAAACCGGCAGCGCGGACCGGTACCGCCGGTGCTTTCGCGTGCCGTCCCCGGCGGCAGTTCCTCAGGGACGCACGACCAGCAGGTTGCGCACGTTCTTCACGCCCTTGGTGCCACGCGCCAGCGCCTCGGCCTGCGCCTTCTCGGCGGCCGTCTTGGAAAAGCCCGAGAGGATGACGTTGCCGTCCTGGGTGTCGACGTCGATCGCCATTGCGCTCGTGCTCTTGTCGTCCGCCAACTTGGCCTTGACGGCGGCGGTGATGGTCTTGTCGTCGATGTAGGTGCCGACCGATTGCTGGCCCTGGAACACGGAGCAGCCGGCGGTGCCCAGGGTGACGCTGCCCACCAGGCCGAGGGCGAGGGCGACGAGCGGCCCGCGCAGGGCGGAGGGCAGGGGGGGCAGGGGGCGGCAGAGGGAGCGGTTCGACATGAGGGTTCTCCTTGGATAGGGTGGAGGGGGCAGGGACGGGATCTCGGGTCAAGCCGGCGGCCCTGCAGCCATCAGGGCAGCCCGGCGTGACGGGGGTCGGGGCGGGGCGCCGCCACCGGCCGGCGTATGCGCGTCACGATCGGCATCAGCCACGCGGGCAGCCCGAGCGCGCGCGAGCCTGCGCGCAGCCCCGCGCGCCAGGCCAATGCCCCCAGCGCGCCCGCCGGCAGCAGGCGCCAGGGCCGGGCGAACACGAGCGCCGCGCCCGCCAGGGCGGCCAGGGCCAGCAGACGCTCGGGATGGCGGGTGGCCCAGCGTGACAACAAGGGACCGGCCAATTCCACCGCCAGATGCGCGGGGTGCGCCTCCCAGGCGCGACGCACGCGGCCCAGCAGACTTTCGAAAAGGCCTTCGTGCTCCGCCCCGTCCTGTTCGTCGTGAGGGTGGGCGGCCCGGCCTGGCCCGCCGCGCTGCGCGGACTCGCCGGCATCGGGCGAGGACATCGCGGCCACCAGGGCCGCGCGGCTTCGGGCCAGGCGATCGGCGGCGGCGCTCATCGTCCGCTCGCGCCGCGCAGCGCCCTGGCGTCGTCGTCGAACTGGGCCCGCAGCGCGTCCAGCGGCGCGTGGGGCAGGGCCTGCCGCGCCTGCAGGAAGGCCACACCGGCAATCGCCAGCGCGCCGCCGGGCACCAGCCACAGCATCCAGTGGCTGTGACCCAGCACCGCATGGAGCATGGCGGACACCCCCGCCAGCACCAGGAACATCAGGAAGCCCAGCACCGCCACCGCCCAGGCCAGCGCCCGGCTCACCAGCTGCCCGCTGGCCGAGCGGGCCTGCTCGCGCAGCAACTCGGCGTAGCCGGCCAGGTGGTCCAGCACCAGCTCGGGCCGGCGCATCAGGACCCGGAAGACGGGGTGCAGCATGGCGGCAGGGTGGTCGAGGAGGGCGCGCGGTGACGGATGCGAGCGTGGCTTATCGGCGGAAGGTGCGCGCGTTCAGTACCGGCCGCCGCGCCGGCGCATCGCCAGGACCATCCAGGCCAGCGCCGCGCCCACCGCCGCAGCGATCAGCGCCGAGCGCAGGGGCTGGTCGGCCACGTAGCGGCGGGTGACGTCGGCGTACTGCCCCATCTGCCGCTGGGCCGCACTGGCGGTGTCGGCCACGCCCTCGCGCAGGTCGCGCATGCGGCTGGCTGCGCGCTCCAGCGCCTGGGCCGCGAACTCGCGCGTGTTGTCGACCAGGTTGCTGCCGGCCTGGCCGGCCTCCTCGGCCCAGCGCTGCGCGCCTTCACGGGCGCGTGCGCCCATGGCTTCCCGCGACCGATGGCGAAACGGGCGATCGAACATGGCCGGACCCTCCTTGATGACTGGAAGGCCAGCCTAGGCGGCCGTGCTGGAGGTCCCGATAGGCCCGCAGGCCGAGGCCCCGTGCGACCCCGCGCACAGGACGCGTAGGCCGACTGCGCCTCAGGCGCGAGCACGCCACAGGCGCACCCCAATGAATAGAATGTGATTCATTCCTGTTGCCGCTGTAGTTGTAATAGATGTGTTCTGGCGGGAGACAGGCTTCACCGGGCAGCCCCCATCCGGCCAGGCATGCCAGCCAAGGAAAGCGTAGGAAGATGATCAAAGTCGGCATCGTGGACGACCACGCCATCGTGCGTTCAGGTCTCAAGCAGTTCTTCTCGGAGCAGGTCGACCTGCGGGTCGTGGGCGAGGCCGCCAGCGGCCGCGAGGCGATCGACCTGGTGCGCACCACCGAGCTCGACGTGCTGGTCATGGACCTGTCCATGCCCGGCCAAAGCGGCATCGACGCCCTGGGCATGATCCGGGCGAAGGCGCCCGACGTGGGCATCCTCATCCTCTCGGGCTATCCGGAGGAGCACTACGCGATGAACCTGATCCGCCAGGGCGCGAGCGGCTATCTGAACAAGGAGTGCGAGCCGATGGAGATCGTCAACGCGATCCGCACCATCGCGCTGGGCCGGCGCTACATCTCGCCGGCGGTGGCCGAGTTGCTGGCGCAGCAGCTCAATCGCAAGGAGGGCGGGGCGCCGCACGAGCAGCTCTCGGAGCGCGAGTTCCAGGTCTTCCTCAAGCTGGCCAAGGGCGAGACGGCGGGCGACATCGCCAAGGCCCTGTCGCTGTCGGTCAAGACGGTGAGCACCTACCGCACCCGGCTGATGGAGAAGATGAGCCTCGCCTCCAACAGCGACCTCACCTACTACGCCCTCAAGAACAAGCTGATCGACTGATGGATCGATCTGTCCTCGAGCCACTCCCGCCGCGCCGAAGGCTCGCGCGGGTGGTCGAGGCAGCACCGCGGGCGCGTCAGTGCCCGCCGCACACCGGGCAGCCCGCCTGCCGCGGCACCCGGATCTCGCTCCAGCGCATGTGCAGCCCATCGAGCATCAGCAGCCGGCCCACCGCGGGCTCGCCGACGCCCGCCAGCAGCTTGAGCGCCTCGGCCGCCTGCAGGCTGCCGATCACGCCCACCAGCGGCGCGAACACGCCCATGGTGGCGCAGCGCACTTCCTCTGGCGCCTGCGAGGGCGGGAAGAGGCAGGCATAGCAGGGCGACGCGGCCTGGCGCGGGTCGAACACGGAGAGCTGCCCGTCGAAACGGATGGCCGATCCGGAAACCAGCGGCACCCGGTGCCGCACACAGGCGGCGTTGACTGCCTGCCGCGTGTCGAAGTTGTCCGAGCAGTCCAGCACCACGTCGCAATCCGTCAGCAGCTGGTCGAGCAGGGCGGCGTCGGCGCGCGCCGCCAGCGCCTGGACCTGCACGCCCGGGTTCAGCGCCGCCACCGCGGTGCGGGCGGACTCGACCTTGGGCCGGCCGACGCGGTCCACCGCATGCGCGATCTGCCGCTGCAGGTTGGTGAGGTCCACCGTGTCCGGGTCGACCAGGGTGATGCGGCCCACGCCGGCGCTGCCCAGGAACAGCGCAGCGGGTGAACCCAGGCCGCCTGCACCGATCACGAGCGCATGGCTCGCGAGCAGCCGCGCCTGCCCCTCCACCCCGATCTCGTCGAGGAGGATGTGGCGGGAGTAGCGAAGCAGCTCGTCGTCGGTCATGGTCTCTCAAACCCCCGCAAGAAAAAGCCGGCCCGGGGCCGGCTCTTCCTGTCACGCGATGGCGATCAGTTGTCCTTCTTCTCGTCCTTGCGTTCGATCACCTGGGTCTTGCTCACGATGACCGGGCGGCCCTTGAGCTGGTTGATCGCCTGCGCCAGCTGGAAGTCCTTGGCGCCGCCGAACTCGGGAGCGAGGGTGCGCTCGGACGGCGGCTTGCGGGCCTCTTCCTCGGCGCGCTTGCGGGCGGCCTCGCGGGCGGCCTCGAGGGCGACGTTCTTGTTCTCGGCGCCACCCTGGCCATTGCCCAGGTGCTTGTCGAGGTCGGCCTCGCGGG
>CAZCTU010000079.1:6207-6958 GCA_964501495.1 uncultured Ramlibacter sp. | reverse complement strand
GGGCAGCGCTTGAGGAGGGGTGGCTTGCCGGAGGCAAGGGAGCCGGTGAGGATGGTGGCGGGGATCAGGCTCATGGAATTCGAATGCAGAGGCCGGTCTTTGGAAGGTGCGGGAGTGTACCGGGCGGCGGCCGGGGGAGGGCTGGACAACCGGGTCTGAAGGAATCAACGGTCCCGAAGCACCCGGCCAGAACGCGTCAACGGGCCTGGACGACCAGACCCTTGAGGTACTCCCCTTCCGGGAACAGCAGGGTCATCGGGTGGTCGGGCGCGCCGCCGAGGCGCCCGGTGATGAAGCCGTCGGCGCCGGCGTCGATCGCGGCCGAGGCCACGATCTTGTGGAACAGGTCGGCGCTGATGCCGCCCGAGCAGGAGAACGTGAACAGCACCCCGCCCGGCGCGAGCAGCTTGAACGCCAGCCGGTTGATGTCCTTGTAGGCGCGGGCGGCCCGCTCGGCATGGGCCGCGGTGGGCGCGAGCTTGGGCGGATCAAGCACGATGGCGTCGAAACGGCGGCCCTCCTGGATGAGGCGGCGCAGGCTGGCGTTGACGTCGGCGTCGAGGAACTCGGCGCGCTCGACCGGCAGGCCGTTGAGGTCCAGGTGGGCGCGGGCCCGCGCCAGGGCCGGGCCCGAGGAGTCGATGGAGGTGACCGCTTCCGCCCCGCCCTTGAGCGCGGCGACGGTGAAGCCGCCGGGGTAGCAGTAGCAATTGAGCACGCTCCTCAGGCCCAGGCGCGCCACCTCCTCGCG
>CAZCTU010000079.1:0-6197 GCA_964501495.1 uncultured Ramlibacter sp. | reverse complement strand
CCAGGTAGAAGCCGGTCTTGTGGCCGGTGGCCACGTCCAGGCTCAGCGTCCAGTCGTGCTCGGCGATGGTGAGCTCGGTTGGGCCCTCGCCCCGCAGCCAGCCGGTGACGGGTTCGAGGCCCTCGAGCTGGCGGGCGCTGGCGTCGGAGCGCTCATAGAGGCGGGTGAGGCCGGTGGCGGCGAGCAGCGCGTCGGCGATCACCGCCTTCCAGCGCTCCACGCCGGCCGAGAGGAACTGCGCCACCAGCGTGTCGCCGTAGCGGTCCACCACCAGGCCCGGCAGGCCGTCGCTCTCGCCATGGACCAGGCGCAGGCCGTCGCTGGCGATGGCAAAGCGGGTGCGGGCGGCGATGGCGCGGCGGATCGTGGCGTCAAAGAAGGAGGCATCGATGCGCTGGGCCTCGTCGAAGCTCCAGGCGCGTACGCGGATGCGGGAGGCCGGGCTGAAGGCGGCCCAGGCCAGGAAGCGGCCGTCGTGCGACTCGACCCGCACCGTCTCGCCGGCGTCGCCGCCGCCCTTGGCGATGGCGGAGTCGAACACCCAGGGATGGCGGCGCAGCAGCGAGCGCTCCTTGCCCTCTTTGAGACGGATCGTTTTCATGCCCCGATTGTCGCCGCGCGAGGGGCGCGCCCGCCGCCTTCGTCGCGAGGTTTCGGCGGGCCGCCGCCTCGCTCGCGATCAGTCCTTGCGCTTGGCGCGCGGGTGGGCCGCGTCGTAGGCCTGGGCCAGGTGCTGGAAGTCGAGCCGGGTGTAGACCTGGGTGGTCGCGATGTGCGCATGCCCCAGCAGCTCCTGCACCGCGCGCAGGTCGCCGCTGGACTGGAGCATGTGGCTGGCGAAGGAGTGCCGCAGCATGTGCGGGTGCACCGGCGCGGCCAGGCCCGCGCGCAGGCTGCGTTCGCGCAGGATCTTCCACACCGCCTGCGCGCTGATGCGGCGGCCCCGGGGGCCGACGAACAGGGCCGCGGCCTCTTCGGGCGCGATGCGCTCCGGCCGCAGGGCCCGCTGTTCCCGCCAGGCGGCCAGGGCCTCCAGGGCCTTGGCACCCACCGGCACGCCGCGGCGCTTGCTGCCCTTGCCCAGGACCTGGGCCTCACCGGCCTCGGCGTCGACCCAGCCCCGCGCCTGCGACGAGGCCACCACGTCCAGCCCCACCAGCTCGCCCACCCGCAGGCCGCAGCCATAGAGCAGTTCGACCATGGCGACGTCGCGTGCCTCCTCCCAGGGGTCGGCGCCCGGCGCGCGATAGGCGGCGAGCTGCACCGAGTCGTCCACGCTCAGGGCCTTGGGCAAGGGGCGCTGCGCCTTGGGCGCGCGCACGCCCACCACCGGGTTGGCGGGCACCAGACCCTCGCGGCCGAGCCAGGCGTAGAAGCCGCGCCAGCCGGAAAGAATGAGGGCGATGCCGCGGCCGCTGCGGCCGCCGGCGTGCATCTGCGCCACCCAGCGGCGCACATGGGCCGGCTGCACGCGCAGCATCTCGACGCCCGCCTCGCGGGCATGGGCCGCGAGGCGCTGCAGGTCCAGTGAATAGAGTTCGACGGTGCGCGCAGCCAGGCCCTTGGCCACCCGCACATGCTCGAGGTAACGCTCGACCAGCGGATCGGGCGTCCATGCCTCGGCGGCCGGCGGGGCCTCCGCCCCCGAACCGTCCTTCGCCGCCTTCGCGCGGGGGCGGCCGGGCTTCATCTCAGTCCTGCCGCAGGCGGGCGAGCGCGGCGCTGGCCAGTTCGGCGATGCGCTCGAGGAAGTCGGTGCCCATGCCGCTGGTGAAGCGCTGGGAGTCGGGCGAGGCCAGCACCAGGAGGCCGAAGGCCGGGGTCGGCTCGGTGACTGCGCCTTCACGAAGCGGGATCAGCGCCAGCGACTGCACCGCCTTCGGATCTTCCAGCCACTGCACCGGCTCGAAACCGGCGTTCACCCCGCAATAGGGCTGGGTCAGGGAGGAGGCGAAGGTGCGCGCGTCCTCGCTGGCGCCCTGGGCGAACCCGGCGCCCTGGTGAGCGGCGGCCACGCCCCAGACCTTGATCGCCACCTGGGGCACCATGAACTGGCCTCGGATTTCTTCCACGATGGCTTCGGGCAGGCTGGCGGGCGTGGGCACCTGCAGCAGCTGGCGGGCCCAGCGTTGCAGGCGGTCGGCGATGACCATGTTCTCGCTGCCGGCGCGGATCATTTCCATGATGCGCAGTTCGAGCACCTTGATCTTGTCGCGCAGCATCTCGGCCTGGCGCTCCTGCAGGCTCACCGCGCGGTGGCCGTGCGGGCTGGTCAGTTGCACGGTGGACAGCAGCTCGGCGTGGCGCTGGAAGAACTCGGGGTTGCTCGCCAGGTAGTGGGCGATGTCGTCTTCGGTGATGGGGTTCATCGCGCTGGATTCTTGGCTCATGTCGTCTCTCTCTTGTCGGTCAGCGATTGAATCGACGGATCAATCGGCGAGTGTGTCGGCGAGTGTGTCGGGGACCTCCACCTCGCCCTCGAAGACGGTGGTGGCCGGGCCGGTCATGCGCACGCTCTGGCCCTCGCCGTCCCATTCGATGGTGAGCAGGCCGCCCTGGGTGTGCACGTCGACACGCCGGTCGAAATGCCCCAGGCGGATGCCGGCGACCACCGCGGCGCAGGCGCCGGTGCCGCAGGCCAGGGTCTCGCCGGCGCCGCGCTCCCACACCCGCAGACGGGCCTGGCCGCGACCCTGCGCCTGCAGGAAGCCGACGTTGACCTTGCGCGGGAAGGCGGGGTGCGTCTCGATGCGCGGGCCCACAGAGTGCACCGGCGCAGCATCGGCGTCGGGCACCAGGGTCACCGCGTGCGGGTTGCCCATGGAGAGCACCGCCACCGGCCAGGCCGCGCCGTCCAACGGGATGGACCACTGCTCCCAGCCGCCCGCCGCCTGCCGGGACAGGCCGCTCGGGTCGAAGGGAATGTCGGCGTGGGCGAAACGCGGCGCGCCCATGTCCACGGTGACCCGGCCGTCCTCGAGCAGGGCCAGCTGCAGCAGGTTGTTGACCGTCTTGACGGTAACGCTGCGCTTGTCGGTGAGGCCGCGGTCGACCACGTAGCGCACGAAACAGCGCGCGCCGTTGCCGCAATGCTCCACCTCGCCGCCGTCGGCGTTGTGGATCACGTATTCGAAGTCGACGCCCGGCGCCGGCGAGGGACGCACGGTGAGGATCTGGTCGGCGCCCACGCCGAAGTGCCGGTCGGCCAGCCACCGGTACTGCGCGGGGGTGAGGCCGAGGCGGCCACGGGTCTCGTCCAGCACGACGAAGTCGTTGCCCGCGCCCTGCATCTTGGTGAAGCGGATTCGCATCCGGGGATTATCGGGCAGCCATGCTGTAATTCCGGGATGGTCCGCCCCGAGATGTTGCTCCATGCCCCGCGCGAGTCCGTGCCCGCGCGCGTCGCCGCCACCGTGCTGCTTTTGAGGGACGGCCCTGCCGGCCTTGAGGTCCTCATGACCCGCCGCTCCGACCAGGCGAGCTTCGCGCCCGGCGCCTACGTCTTCCCCGGCGGCGTGGTCGACCCGGAGGACAGCGCCTGCCAGGACATCGCGGCCCGCCGGCCCGGACAGGACGACCACATCCTGAGCCACGCGGTCGCCGCGGTGCGCGAAAGCTTCGAGGAACTGGGCCTGCTCCTGGCCCGCCACGCCGACGGCCGACCGGCCGACGCCACCGACATCGCCGCCCTGCACCGCCACGAGCCTTTCGCCGCCCAGTGCCGCGCCCGGGGCCTGACCCTGTCCACCGACCAGGTCTTCCTGCTGGCGCGCTGGATCGCCGACCGTGGCCTGCCCAAACGCTTCGACGCCACCTTCCTGGTGGCCCGCATGCCCGAGGGCCAGGAGCCGGTGGCCGACGAGGCCGAGCAGTTCGAGCCGGTGTGGATCCGCCCCGCCGAGGCGCTGGCCCGGCACGAGGCGCATGCCTTTTCGATGATCTTTCCCACCGTGCGCACGCTCCAGTGGCTGTCCCGCCATGACCGGGTGGACGCGGTGCTGGCCGACTGCACGAGCGACAAGCCCCTGTGGACCAGCTGCCCGCGCGGCGGCCGGCTCAAGGGCCGTCTCCACCACTTCATGGAGCACGAGCACCCCTATGGCGAGCTGGCCCTGGTCAGCCCGCAGGGCCAGGTGCAGCCCACGCTGGACTGGCAGTCGGAGGCGCCCGTGCCCCTGCTGGCCAACGTGCAGCGCCTCACCGCGCCCAACCCGGGAATGATGACCGGCCCCGGCACCAACACCTACCTGGTGGGAGGCGCGCAGACCGGCTGGCTGGTGATCGACCCGGGCCCCGATGACGCGGCGCACCTCGCGCGCATCGTGGCGGCCACCGGAGGCGACGTGCGGCTGATCGTCTGCACCCACTCGCACCCGGACCACTCGCCCGGCGCCGCGCCCCTGCAGGCCTTGTGCGCAAATTCGCCCGAGGGCTGGCCGCCGGTGCTGGGCCTGGCCTCGCGCCCGACCGCCCTGCCCGCCTGGGAGTTCCATCCCGACCGCGAGCTCGCCGACGGCGAGCGCCTGCTGCTCGAGGGCGGTGGCCTGCGCCACACCCTGCGCGTGGTGCACACGCCCGGCCACGCCGCCAACCACCTGTGCCTGATGCTGGAAGAAGACGGGCTGCTGTTCTCGGGTGACCATGTGCTCAATGGCAGCACCACGGTCGTGGGTCTGCCCGATGGCGACATGAGCGCCTACATCGACTCGCTGGACAAGTTGCACGCCGCCTGCGTGGAAGGCAGCGTCGGCTTCATCCTGCCCGCTCACGGGCATGCAATGGAGGACGCCGCCGGCGCCATCGCGCGGCTCAAGGCCCACCGGCTGGCGCGCGAGACGCGGGTGCTGGAAGCGATGCGGGCCGAGCCGACCGGCGGCCCCGACGAGTGGCTGCCCCTGGCCTACGGCGATACGCCCCAGGCGCTGTGGCCGGTGGCGCGCCGCTCGCTGCTGGCGCATGTGGCGCGCATCCGCGCACTGGGCTTGCAGCCCTGAAGGCTGCGCCCCCGGCGCCCCAGTGCGCCGGCCAGGGGCCTGAAGCCGCCCGGGGAGATGAATAAGTGTGGAGTCCGCCGATACGCCGGATTTTGTGCGCCGCGGTTGCCCGCAGCGTGACCGCCATTCCTCTGGGCCGTCCGTCACCGGAACGGCTCGATGCTACCTACCCGCCAGCTCCCCGGGACACAGATCAACGCTGGCCTATTTGGTATTGCTGCGCGTAGAGATTGCCCGTTTCACCCGCGCCCCGCGCCACTCTTGCGAATGACACGAGACACGACTCGTCTCTGTTGCTCTGATCCTCACCTCACGGTGGGCAGCCGTTAGCTGCTACGCTGCCCTTTGCAGTCCGGACGTTCCTCCAGTGCGCCCTTTCGGGACTTGCACCAGCGGCGGCCTGGCGGGCTCCACGGGCGTTATTATCCCCGGCATCCCCTCATGTGCTTTGGCGCGATAACTACGCGCCCGCAAGAACCATGATCCGCATCGCCGAAATCAAGCTGACCCTGGCCCAGGCCGAGAGCCCTGAGTCCACCGACGCCGCCCTGCGCGCCGCCGCCAGCGGCATCCTCTCCCTCCCGCCCGCGGCCCTGGCCCGCGTCGACGTCTTCAAGCGCAGCTTCGACGCACGCAAGGCCGACCTGATGGCGGTCTTCATCGTCGACGTCACCCTCGCCGACCCGGCGCAGGAGAGCGCACTCCTCCAGCGCCTGGCCGGCAAGCCCCATGTCTCGGCCACGCCCGACATGGACTGGCGCGCGCCGGTCACGCCCGAGGCCGTGGCCGCCTGGACGACCGCCCACCCGCAGGCCCCGCGCCCGGTGGTGGTGGGCTTCGGCCCCTGCGGCATCTTCGCCGCCCTGGTGCTGGCGCAGATGGGCCTGAGGCCCATCGTCCTTGAACGGGGCACCACGGTGCGCCAGCGCACCCAGGACACCTGGGGGCTCTGGCGCAAGAACGTGTTGAAGCCGGAGAGCAACGTGCAGTTCGGCGAGGGCGGAGCGGGCACCTTCTCCGACGGCAAGCTCTATAGCCAGATCAAGGATCCGCGCTACCTCGGTCGCAAGGTCATGCAGGAATTCGTGCGCGCGGGTGCGCCTGCGGAGATTCTCTACGTCAGCAAACCGCATATTGGCACCTTCCGGCTTACCGGCGTCGTTTCGTCAATGCGTCGCGAGATCATCAGTCTGGGCGGTGAAG
>CAZCTU010000078.1:0-7052 GCA_964501495.1 uncultured Ramlibacter sp. | reverse complement strand
CCCCCGCCTCCTCCTCCGCCCCCGCCCCCGCCGCCTCCCACCGGCGCGGTCCTGGTGCATGACCTGGACAGCTACGGCTTCCGCTACAGCGGCTACTGGCGTGCGGGCGTGATGGCGGAAGTGCAGTTGCCCACGGGGCAGCCGGTGGCCGGTGCGCTGGTGCAGGGCAGCTTCAGTCCTGCGGGTGGTTCCGCCAGCTGCGTCACCGACGGCCTGGGCACCTGCATGCTCCTGAGCGGGCTGCTGTCCAACAGCTACAGCCAGGTGACCTTCACCGTGAGCAATGTCACCGCGCCGGGCCTGACCTACCAGCCGGTGGGCAGCGACACCAGCATCCGCATCAGGCGGCCACACTCGCGCTGAGCGCGAATTTCCGAACAGGCCGCGGCGGGCTCAGCCCACGCGGCCTGCGCGCCAGGGGCCGGTGTTGCGCCGCTGGGTGTTGCCCGCCTCGGCCAGCCGCTGCACCGCCGCGCCGGCATGGGCGTGGGTGATGGCCAGGCCCAGGGCGTCGGCGGCGTCGGTGCCCGGCAGGCCGGGCAGCTGCAGCAGCCTCTGCACCATGGCCTGCACCTCGGGCTTGCCGGCCCGCCCGTGGCCGGCGACGGCGCGTTTGAGCTGCAGGGGGGTGTACTCCGCCACCGGCAGGCCCGCCGTCACCAGGGCGGTGATGCAGGCGCCGCGCGCCTGTCCCAGGAGCAGGGTGGACTGCGGGTTCACGTTCACGAACACGATCTCGATGGCCGCCGCGTCGGGCTGGTAGCGACCGCACAGCTCGGAGATGCCGTCGAACAGGGTCTTGAGGCGCCCCGGCAGGTCGCCCCGGTCCTGGTGGGTGGTGCGGATGGTGCCGCTGGCCAGGTAGCGCAGGTGGTGGCCCTGGGCCTCCACCACGCCGAAGCCGGTGGTCTGCAGGCCGGGGTCGATGCCGAGAATTCGCATGCGGGGTTGGGTGTTTGCCGAGATTGTGCTGCATCAAGGCGGGGCATCCGCCAGGGGCCACAATCCTTCCCATGCAGCAGATTGAAGAACCCGCGCCGGCGCCCACGCCCTTCGACTGGATCGGCGGCGAGCCCCGGGTGCGCGCCCTGGTCGACCGCTTCTACGACCTGATGGACCTCGAGCCCCAGTACGCCGCCCTGCGCGCCACCCACGGCAGCGACCTGGCCATTGCCCGGGAGAAGCTCTTTCTCTTTCTGTGCGGGTGGCTCGGCGGCCCCGACTACTACGTGCAGAAGTTCGGCCACCCGATGCTGCGCGCGCGCCACCTGCCCTTTGCCATCGGCATCAAGGAGCGCAACCAGTGGGTCCAGTGCATGGACCAGGCCATGGGCGAGGTCGGCGTCGACCCGCAGCTGCGCGAGCGCCTCTACGACTCGTTCATGAACACCGCGGACTGGATGCGGAACAAGAACGGGTGAGGCGCAGTCTCGGCGCTCAGTCGATATTCCTGAGGCTCTCCCTGAATAGCTTCATCGCCTGTTGCGCCGCCGGCCCCAGGTAGCCGCCATCCCGGGAGGCCAGGCCCACGTGGCGGTCCGAGTGCCAGCCGCCTGCGGGGTGTACGGGCGCCAGCGCCCCCGCGTTGGGCTCGCGGGTCATTGAGCGGGGCATGAGCACCACCGCCTGCGTCGCCAGGGCGATCGCCACCTCACGCAGCGATGACTGGGACAGCACGGTGGGCTGGGGCGCCTTCAGCCCATGGGCCTCGAAATTGCGCTCGTACTCTGTGTAGGTGGAGGTCTGTCGCCCGGTCACGATCCAGCGCGCCTGCGCCAGCTCTCTCCAGGGGGCGCTCCGGCGCGGACGCGCCAGAGGGTGGCCTTGCGGCGCCATCGTCACCATCGGGTCGTGAGCCAGCGACTCCCACGCCAGCCCCTCGCCCGGCGGCTGGAACAGGCCAAAGACGGCGAAGTCGAGTTCGCCCACGGCGACTTCCCTGCGCAGGGAGTCGGTCATGCCGCCCGACATCTGAACCCGCACGCCGCGCTCCACCAGCGTCCCGACGACGGGCAGCACGCAGCGATCGGGGATGCCGTGGCCGATGCCGATACGCAGCGTTCCGGCACGCGCCTGTCGCAGGTCGCGCATCTGGGCGTAGAGGTCCTCGGCGGCCAGGTCCATGCCCTGCGCTCGCCGCAGGAATGCCGCGCCGATTTCGGTGGGCCGCATGCCGCGTGCCAGCCGCTCGAACAATTGCACCTTGGCCTGCCGCTCCAGGCGGCTGATGGCCTTGCTCACGGTGCCTGGCGCCAGGCCCAGGCGGACGGCTGCGGCCGACACGCTTTGTTCGCGCCCGACGACGACGGCGATGTGGAGGTCGTTCAAATCCATGGTTTTCCAATCTGGAAACGGTTTGCCATGTATTTTGATTGCTCCAGCCGCCCGCCTTCCCTAAGGTCCCGCCTGCGTTCCCCCCATTCGATGACACAGGAGACATGAACATGAAATTGAATACCGTCGCGCATTGGCTGGCCGTTGGCGCCTGGGCCACCACCTCCGTGCTGGGCGCCTCGTCTGCGCTGGCCGACGAGGTCTTCCCGGCTCGCGCTGTCACGCTCATCGTGCCCTTCGGCCCGGGCAGTGGCACGGACATCGTCGCCCGCATCCTGGCCAAGGGCATGTCCGACCAGCTCAAGGTGCCGGTCATTGTGGACAACAAGGTCGGCGCCAACGGCGCCATCGGGGCTCAGGCCACCGCCAAAGCCAAGGCCGACGGCTACACCCTGGTGATCGGCAGCGCCACCACGCACGCGGTGAACTTCGGCTTCTTCCCGGGCAAGCTCGGCTACGAGCCAGAGCAGTTCCAGGGCGTGGCGGGCCTGTCCTTCAGCCCGGTTTCGCTCTATGTCGAGGCCAATTCGCCCTGGAAGAAGCTCTCCGACCTGGTAGCCGACGCCAAGCGCAATCCGGGCAAATTCAGCTGCGGGAGCGGAAACGCGGTGACCCAGGTGGCCTGCGAGGTGTTCCGCCAGGAAGCGGGCATCCAGGCCACCAACGTTCCCTACAAGTCCAACCCCCAGTCGCTCACCGACGTGGTGGGGAACCAGGTGAGCTACGCCTTCTCCGACGGCGGCGCGGCCCGCGCCTTCGTCGATGGCAAGCGCCTGCGGCCCCTGGCCGTCGCCGCCGCGGCCCGCAATCCCACCATGCCCGATGCGGCCACCTTCCGCGAGCAGGGCATGCCCAACTTCGAGTTCACCGCCTGGGTGGCCGTCTTCGCACCTGCGGGCGTACCCGCCCCCGTGCTCGAGCGCCTGAACGCTGCTGCGCGCAAGGCCACCGAGTCGCCGGAGATGGTGCAGAACGTCGCGCAGAGCGGCGGCACCGCCATGCGCTTCGCCAGCGCCGCCGAGACCCAGGCCTTCTACAAGGCCGAGGTGTCCCGCTGGGCCCAGTACGTCAAGACTAGCGGCGTCAAGCCGGAGCAATGAGATGACGGATTCCAGCGGCCCCCTGGCGGGCCTGACCGTCATCGACTGGACCCATGTGCTGGCGGGGCCCTTCGTGGGCTACCAGATGGCGCTGCTCGGGGCGGACGTGATCCGCATTGAGCGTGTCGAGGGTGACGACATGATCCGCGCCAAGGCCGCCGATCCGGTGCTGGCCCGACTGGGCCTGGGCGAAGCCTTCGTCGCCCAAGGCGCGGGCAAACGCAGCGTTGCGTTGGACATGCGCGACCCGCGCGCATGTCAGGCGATGGCCGGGCTCATTGCCGGCGCCGACGTGCTGGTAGAGAACTTTCGCCCCGGCAAGCTCGCCCGCCTGGGCTTCGACCCGATAAAGCTGATCGAGCAGCACCCGCAGCTGGTGGTCTGTTCGGTCACAGGCTTCGGTCAGGCCTCGGACAAGCGGGCCTACGACCACGTGGTGCAGGCCGCCAGCGGCCTGATGGCCGCCAACGCCGGCGCGGACGGCCGGCCGCAGCGCATCGGCTTTCCGGTGGTGGACTACGCGGTGGGCCAGCAGGCCGCGCTCGCGGTGCTGGCCGCCCTGGTACGCCGCGGCCGCGAGCCGCAGCGCACGCGAGGCGAGTGGGTGCAAGTCTCGATGATGGGCGCGGCCCTCACCCTGATGGCGCCAGCGTTCGCCACCCCCTTGATCAGCGGCGTTGAGCCGCCGCGGTCTTCGGCGACGGCTTTCTCCGGCAATCCCTTGTCGGGGACTTTCCCCACGGGCGATGGCTACGTCGCCATCGTCTGCAATGCCGCCAACCAGGGTGAGGCCCTGGTGCAGGCGCTCGCGGCCACGGCGGCCTCCGCCGAGGAAGCCCTGGCCCTGACCCAGGCAGCCCGAGCGGGCGACGTTGAGGGCACACATCGGATTCTCGGCGTGGTGCTCGCACGCCGTCCGGCTGCCGACTGGGTAGTCACGCTCGAGTCGGCGGGCGTGCCCGTGTCGGCGGTCGCCAGCCCGATTCAGGCCGCCCGCCGCCTCGCTGCCGACTGGCCTGTGGTCACGCTCGACCTGCCGGAGGGGCCGCGCCAGACTGCGGTGCCGGGCATCGGCTTTCAGTCGACCGAAGGATTGACGCCACACCTGCGGCCGCCCGCGCGCCGCGGCCAGCACACCCGAGAAATCCTTGCGCAAGCAGGTCTGGATTCGGGCACTATCGAGACCATGTTGACCGAGGGTGTGTCCGCCGAGCCTCGCCGGGTTTAGCGGCCGCGTCAGCCGCTCCCTGTCAACGCAGGCGGGAAGCGACAGAGCGTGCGCAGGGCTCAATCGAAGGGGCCATGAGGCGATTGCCGATCAGGAAGACTGGGAGCGAGGAGGCCAACCATGATCAAGCCCACACGGGACCAGAGCTATGAACAGACCTTGCTCCAGGCACTGACCGATCCCCTGGAGGCTGCGGCTTACCTCGACGCAACCAAAGAGCTGGACGACCCTACTGCTCTTCTGCTAGCCACCCGCCAAGTAGCCAAGGCGCAGGACGTCCGTGGGGCTAGCCCACCGGCTTGAGCAATACCACCAGCGCCCCGGCACCGCCCTCGGCGGCGCGGGCCTGGACGAAGGCCAGCACCTCGTTCTTCTGCACCAGCCAGCTCTGCACCTTGCCTTTGAGCACCGGCGTCTTGCCCGGGGAGCCCAGGCCCTTGCCGTGCACCACCCGCACGCAGCGGATGCCCAGGCGATGCGCCTCGCGCAGGAAGCCCGCCAGGGCCTCGCGGGCCTCGTCGCGGCGCAGGCCGTGCAGGTCGATCTCGCGCTGGATGCTCCAGGCACCTGATCGCAGCTTGCGCGTCACATCGAGTCCGACGCCCGGACGGCGAAAACTCATCGCGTCGTCGACGTCGAGCAGGGTGGTCGCGTCGAACTCGTCGGAGAGCGCCTCCTGCAGCACCCGCTGCTCGTCGAGCTGGGACTGCACCGGAATCGGCGGCGGCTGGTCTTTCTCGAGCATCACCCGCCCGTGATGGGCCAAGGGCTTGACCGGCCCGGCCGCGCGCGCGAAGAGGTTGCGCTCGGCTTCCTCCTTGCGCCGGGCCGCCTCGCGGGCCGCCGCCTCGGCTTCCTCGCGGGCGCGCTGCTCGGCGAGCTGCCGGGCGATCAGCTTCAGGTCCCGCAGGTCCTTGAGCGCGTGGTTCACAGCCAGCCCTCCCGCGCCATCGAGGTCCAGGCGCCGGGCGCCACCACCAGATGGTCCAGCACCCGCACGTCGACCAGGCGCAAGGCCGCCTGCAGCCGCTCGGTGAGCACCCGGTCGGCCCGCGACGGGTTGACCAGCCCGCTGGGGTGGTTGTGCGCCAGCACCACGGCGGCGGCGCGGTGGTGCAGGGCGCGCTGGACCACCTCGCGCGGGTAGACCAGGGTCTCGTTCAGCGTGCCGCGGAACAATTCCTCGAGGGCCACCAGGCGCTGCTGCGCGTCCAGGAAGACCACGGCGAACACCTCATGGCCTTTGTCCGCCAGATGCATCTGCACCCAGTGGGCCAGGGCCTCGGGGCTGTCCATCACCGGCCGCTCGGCCAGGCGCTGGCCCATGGCCCGGCGGGCGATCTCGAGCACCGCCAGCAGCTCGGAACGCTTGGCCGGACCGCCCAGCCCCGGCACCTGGCGCAGGCTGCCGGCGTCGGCCTGCAGCAGCCCCGCCAGCCCGCCAAAGCGTTGCAGCAGGTCCTGCGCCAGGGCCAGCACCCCGCGGCCGGCGAGGCCGGTGCGAAGCAGCAGGGCCAGCAGCTCGGTGTCCGACAGGGCGGCCGGGCCCCGCGCGAGCAACTTCTCGCGCGGCCGGGCGTCGGCGGGCAGGTCGAGGACGGACATGGGGCAGGGCGCTCGATCGAGGTGACCCAATCGAGCCTAACAGAGCTTTCTACAATGCGGGCATGAGCACCCCCCGCATCGGCCCCGGCGCCTTCCTCACCCTGCATTACCGGATGGCCGGCCCTTCGGGCGACGTCATCAACACCTTTGGCGGCCAGCCGGCCACGCTCACCCTGGGCGCGGGCGAGCTCTCGCCCGCCGTCGAGGAGAAGCTGCTGGGCCTGGAGGAGGGCAGCCGCCACTCCTTCGAGCTCGCCCCCGGCGAGGCCTTTGGCGAGCGCAACCCCGAGATGGTGCAGTGGGTGGCCCGCAAGCTCCTGAACGAGCTGGGCGACCCCGATGAGCAGTACAGCCTGGGCGACGTGGTGGAATTCCCCACGCCCGACGGCCTGGGCAGCTACGCCGGCGCGGTGCGCGAACTGCGCCTGGGCGCGGACGGCCAGCAGGAAGCGGTGCTGTTTGACTTCAACCACCCGCTGGCGGGCCAGCCCGTCACCTTTGAGGTGCACGTCATCGGCGTGCTCTGAACCCCCAGGCCCGACCCACCATGACCACTTCCGCCGCCCCCACCGCCGAGATCCTGCTGGCCGAACCGCGCGGCTTCTGCGCCGGCGTGGACCGGGCCATCGAGATCGTCGAGCACGCCCTGGCCAAGTTCGGCCGCCCGATCTACGTGCGCCACGAGATCGTGCACAACACCTATGTGGTGAACGACCTCAAGGCCAAGGGCGCGATCTTCATCGAGGACCTGGCCGAGGTGCCGCCCGGGGCGACGCTGGTGTTCT